>DATFJD010000258.1:0-5718 GCA_035269475.1 Halalkalibaculum sp. | reverse complement strand
TTTCTTCCGGTTCCTGCTCTACATACCCCGAGGCGGGATAATTGGAGGACAGTGCAGCGGTGGCTTTGGCAAGAATCTTGCCCTGCGGGCTGAACAGCACGGCCTTTGAACCGCTGGTTCCCTGGTCGATAGCCAGAATTACCCGTGCCATTATACCTTTACCTTTCCGGCAAGCTCTTTGGCGCTTGCAACGATGCCGTCTGCATCCAGCCTGTAGCGTGTACGGATTGCATCGGCCGGACTGGCCGGCGCAAAGGTTCCTTCATCTATTCCGGACCGCTTCAGGCGGGTGCCCAATTGACGTTCTGCGATAAGTTCCGCCACCAGGCTGCCGAGTCCGCCGTGGACCGAATGCTCCTCTACAGTCAGCACGGTCTCATGGCTGCTCAAAATCTGTTCGAGTTGATCGTAATCTATCGGGCGTATTGAAGATACTCCCACTACCGATGTATCTATGCCCTCCTGTTGCAGGGTTTCGGCAGCTGTAATGCAATGGTGAACCGAGGTTCCCAGCGCCAGCATAACCAGTTGTCCTCCCTGCCGGTGCACAGTCAGTTTTCCAGGTTGAAAGCCCGCTGCTGTGGCCGTCAGGTTTTCAGCTGAAATTGAATCGAGTCGGATATACACCGGACCTTCTGTATGCAGCACGTGGCGAAATAAGTGGGCGGTTTCTCGGGGGTCCTGAGGAGCAAAAATCGATATGGCCCCAAAGCCGCGCATAATCGAAATGTCGTCGATTGAGTGGTGTGTCGGCCCCAAGGCACCGTAGGCAAACCCCGGATTCAAACCGACCAGTTTAACATTGGTTTCGGAATAGCAGATATCATTTTTTACTTGCTCATTCGAGCGGTTGAGCAGGAAGGGTGCCGCATTGGCGGTTATCGGGACCATTCCTCCGAGAGCCATGCCGGCGGCAGCTCCCACAAGATTCTGTTCCGCAATGCCTACATTTACCACTTTGTCTCCAAACTCTTCCTGAAACGGTTTGATTTTAGATGTCGAGGTTGAGTCACTTACCAGAACCACTAAATTGGTTCCGGCCCGGGCCTCATCCATCATAACATCGACCATAGTTTCACGCATTCCCTTTTTCATGCTACTCAAGCTCCTTAATTGCTGCAAAGACTTCGTCGCCAACCGGTATGCGATGATGCCAGGCAGCTTTATCTTCGATGAATGAAATTCCTTTCCCCTTGATTGTGCGGGCCAGGATCAGCTTTGGTTGTTCGTTCTCTGGCTGCAGACTATGAAATGCATTCAGTAGTTCTTCGGGCTCGTTTCCATTGACACAGTGTACCTCGAAGCCAAAGGCTTCCCACTTTTCCTGAAGGGGCTCCAGCTGCATAATGGTTTCGGTCCTGTCGGCCAACTGAAGGGTGTTGCGGTCTATTATCACAATTAGATTATCCAGCTTATAATGTGCTGCTGCCATAGCCGCTTCCCATATGGAGCCTTCGGCCAATTCACCGTCGCCCAGCAGCACATAGGTTTTCCAGTCCAAGTCTTGCTTTTTTGCAGAAAGGGCCAGGCCGAAGGCCACCGGAAGTCCATGCCCCAAGGCACCGGTATTGAACTCGACCCCTGGAGTCTTTTGTCGTACCGGGTGTCCCGGCAAATGGGAACCGGGCTCTAAATATGTATTTAGCCAGCTTTTATCAAAGAAACCGGCTTCGGATAGAGTGCAATATAGGCCGCCAGCTCCGTGTCCCTTGCTCAGTACAAAGCGGTCGCGATCGGAGGCGTTGATGCAGTTGGGGTTTACACCCAATACATGGAAATAGAGTACCGCCAGGATATCGGTTTCAGAAAGATCGGCCCCGGTATGACCTTCTCCGGCATGGGAGTTCATCTCAATTATTTTTTTGCGGATGTTACGTGCTTTTTCTTTGATATTATCCGGCGAGAGTAAATGACTATTTTCCATGTATCCTCCATAATATTCACATGAATATGCATCAACGATAGCACTAACGAAATTATATGTCAATTTTTACTTATGATAATTATGTTTTATTTTCGGAAACTTGTTAAAAATTCGTAATAAGAAGGAGTATTAGAAAATATTAGTAAAAAAAGTTTGACAGCAAAATATAAACGTGTTAATACAAAAGGTGTATTCAATAAATAAAGCCTTAGGAGGGAAAAAGGTGAAAAAAGCATTGTTTCTTTTAGTTTTATTTTCGTTTTTGTGTGCTGCTGCTGGCGTATGGGCTGGGGGACAGCAAGAGTCCGAATCGGAAGGTGAGCAAAGTAAGCTTATCTACATTATTACTCCTTCCCATGACAACCCCTTCTTTAAGACCGAAGCTGTCGCTGCAGAGGATGAAGCCAAGAAGCTCGGATACCAGACCCGTGTACTCAGTCATGATGATGATGCCAACCTGCAGGACCAGCAGTTTGGAAATGCGATAGCAGCTGGTGCGGCCGCTATTATCTGTGATAATGCCGGTGCCGATGCATCGATAGGACCTATCCGGCGTGCCAAAGAGGCGGGAATTCCTACCTTTCTTATTGACCGAGAGATAAATGAAAGCGGTCTTGCTGTAAGCCAGATTGTTTCCAACAACTATCAGGGTGCTGTGATCGGTGGAGAGAAGTTTGTCGAGCTAATGGGCGAGGCAGGTAAATATGTCGAGCTGGTGGGCAAAGAATCCGATACCAATGCGGGTATTCGATCAAAGGGATATCATGAAGTAATCGACCAGTATCAGGATCTGGAAATGGTTGCCCGCCAGAGTGCCAACTGGAGTCAGACCGAAGCCTATTCCAAAATGGAGTCTATCATTCAGGCTAATCCAGATATCAAGGGTGTTATCTGCGGAAATGATACCATGGCAATGGGTGCCATGGCTGCGCTCAACACTGCCGGAATGGGCGATGTAATAGTAGTCGGATTCGACGGTTCAAATGATGTGCGTGATTCTATTCTGGCCGGGGATATTAAAGCTACCGTGCTGCAAACCTGTGCCTACAATGCCCGTCTGGCAGTTCAGCAGGCTGACAAATATATTAAAACCGGTTCAACCGGTGCTCCGGAAAAGCAGCTTACCGACTGCGTGCTGATCGATAAGTCCAACGCCGACAAACTGGATAATTTTGTACTCAGCGAATAATTTTTGTGAAATAATGTTCACAAGGCCGGAGGAGATTTTTTTCTCCTCCTGCCTTTTAACGCATACAGGAGAGCAACTATGGTACATAAGGCACTGAGCTATATTATTCACACTTTGTTATTGATAGTATGCCTGTTGGCAGCCGGCAGCTGCACTGTCGTAAAGCATGATCAGCAGTCAGAGTCGGAGGAAGATGAAATTTCGATTTACTTCGACAACGGCGAGTTCGATGCCAAGCTCTATGTAGAGTCTGTGTGGGAAGAGTCTGTGCTACCGCGTATCGAAGAAGAGGCAGTTGAAGCTGAGGTGCTGTTTGAAACCCTCAACTCTGATCCGGCCACTGCAATTGAGAAGTATGGATACAGGATTGAAGTAACGGCACCCTATAATTTTATGGTCCGGGGAATGGCCACCATAACCCAGGCCAATGTAGATTCAGCTGCAGCTACCGTCTCAATCGATGCGAACGGTCCCGACGGCAAACCGGTTGAAATTCAAATCGGCCCGGTACTAAAGGGAACTGCGGTCCGTGACTCGATGGATTTTATTCGGTTTGACGATTTTACTAATCAACTGGAGTTTGCAAACATTTCTAGGGAAATGAATAACCGCATAAAAGCCACCATACTGGCCTCACTCAAACGTGAAGAGCTGGTTGGGGCGGAAATTCGATACATAGGTGCCTTTCAATGGGTAGAGGGGGAAGGCATTCTCATCACACCGGTTGATATAAGGGTGGAGGAATAGCTATGCCGGTGCCGCGAACAGATGAGGTAATCCTTAGCGCCAAAGGAATCTACAAGCAGTATCCTGGAACCCTGGCCCTAAATAACGTCGACTTTGACATATACAAGGGGAAGGTGAATGTGCTTGTGGGAGAAAATGGGGCTGGCAAATCCACCCTGATGAAGATAATTGCCGGAGTAGAAGACCCAAGTGCCGGTAAAATCTACCTCAATGAAAAGGTAATTCATATTACGTCACCCACACAGGCTGCGGAGCATGGTATTGGTATTATCTATCAAGAGATGAATCTGTTTCCCAACCTAAATGTAAGTGAAAACATCTTTATTACCCGTGAAAAAACTGATAGGACCGGTAAGATTGACCATACCTATCAAGATAACTACACCCGTGGATTGATGGAAAAAATGCACCAGAATATCGACCCCCAGGCTCTGGTGAGTTCGTTGCGCATAGGACAGCAGCAAATTGTGGAAATTGCCAAAGCGCTTTCACAGGAAACTGAAATTCTTATTATGGACGAGCCTACTTCGGCCCTTTCCACAGCAGAAGTGGAAATTCTCTTCAATATTATTGATGAACTAAAGACACACGGGGTCTCGATTATCTATATTTCGCACCGACTCGAAGAGCTGCTGCAGATCGGCGACTACATTACCATTCTCCGGGATGGAAAAAAGGTAGCTGAAGATGAGATTGAATCGATAAGTCTAGAGTGGATTGTACGGCAGATGGTCGGAGGAAATGAAAAAGAGATTTTCTATGATGAAAATCATCCCATCGGAGATGTGCTGCTCGAGTGCAAGCATATAAACCTGCCCCACGAAAGCGGGACTTTTGCGGTGAAAGATGTCTCCTTCACCCTGCGACAGGGCGAAATTCTAGGTATTTACGGCTTGATGGGGGCTGGCCGATCGGAGCTTCTGGAAACGCTTATGGGGGTGCACCCCGAAGCAACCGGAGAGATTTACATAGACGGAAAAGAGGTTAAGAGTACCAGAATCGGCGAACGTATCCGGGACGGATTTGCATTAATACCAGAAGACCGTCAGCGGGAGGGGCTGGTAAAAACCATGAGCGTTCTTCACAACATGACCCTCGCCAGCCTTTTTCGATTGGCCGCAAAAGGGTTTTACCTGAAACGAAGTACCGAAGAAAGCGAGGTGGACCGGCTTATTAAGGAGATGTCCCTTAAAACCGCCGGAACCCAGGTGCTTGTCTCAAGTCTCAGCGGTGGAAACCAGCAGAAAGTTGTAATTGGTAAGAGTCTGCTGACCCAGCCTAAAATATTGCTGATGGACGAGCCTACCCGTGGGATAGATGTAGCGGCCAAGGGGGAGGTGTTCTCAATTATGAACAAACTGGTGCAGAAAGGCTTTTCCATTATTTTCGTTACCTCCGAGCTAATGGAGTTGCGGGCCATTTCAGACCGTATTTTAGTTATGTCCAAGGGCTGTCTTACCGGCAGCTTCTTAAAACAGGACGCAACCGAAGAGGCCCTGGTGAGAGCGTCGGCAGTCGGCCATCTGAGCACAAATCAAAGGACTAAATAAGGAATCAGCGAGGAGCATAATGAAAACTAAGATTACAAAGCTAAAACTGGTAAAGGATAAAAATGTTTCTCTGGGAATGGTATTGATGCAAGCCAGAACCTTTATTGCCCTGTTCGTTCTGACTATAGCCTTTACAATTCTGCTTTCAGACAAAGGAATTAATTTTTTATCGCCAATAAACCTGATCACCATAACCAAGCATGTAGCTATTACCGCTCTGCTGGGTATTGGCATGACTTTTGTAATACTTACCGGAGGGATTGATCTGTCGGTTGGTTCAATTGTAGGGATCTGCGGGATGGTGGCCG
>DATFJD010000257.1:0-2053 GCA_035269475.1 Halalkalibaculum sp. | reverse complement strand
CGGAAATGGGAATATCGAGAATGTCAGCGAACCCGAAAAAAATGTGAAGGCGCACGGTGACGTAGCCATTTCGGTAAGTGTTCCTGTTCGTACGCTGGAATGCGGCAAGAGGGGGATGAATAAGGATATGTACGAAGCCCTCAAGTCAAAAAATTATCCGAATATAAACTATCGCCTGCTTGATGCCATACGGGTGCAAGAAGGTGAAGGCGAGAATAATGAAAACAGTTCAGAATCTGACCATAATGCCAGCGACGGTTCTGAAGCCGGATGGATGAATATCAAAACCACAGGCATCCTGGAGATTGCCGGGGTAAAAGATACTACCATAGTCTATATAAAAGGCCAGGCTCTTGACGGAAGCCGTTTTCAGGTAAAAGGAAGCAAAGAAATTGATATGAAAACCTTCGACATCAAGCCTCCCACCGCCCTTATGGGCCTCATTAAGGCAAGCAGCGAACTCACCGTCCATTTCAACGTCACGGTTAAGCTTAGGGACCAGTGATCAGTGTGTCAGTTAACAGTGATCAGTGTGTCAGTGATCAGTTAACAGTGATTGATTCTTTATTTAAAAATAGACTCATCAATCGCTCCGCGGTTGACGGTACTTCGGACGCTCTGCGTCCATTTTAGAATTAAGAATTAAAAATTGAGAATTGAACTTGACTTCGGTCTTGAAAACGAGCAGCCTCTGATCACTGTTCACTGACTTTAAATGCCCATTTTCTCCATTTTGCGGTAAAGTGTAGAGGGATCGATACCCAGCAGGCGGGCCGCTTCGGTTTTGTTGCCTTCGGTGCGTTTCAGCACGCTGATAATATGATGTTTTTCAAAAGTCTGTACGGCGTCTTCAAGCGAATCGGCATCATAATTAAAATCTCCTTTTGACTCCTGGATGCTTCCGGGCAGGTCATTCAGCGTAATATAATCTTCGCTTCCCAGAAGGACGGCGCGTTCGATGATATTCTCCAGTTCACGAACCTGTCCCTTCCATTCAAAAGAGATCAGCGCGCCCATGGCATCACTGGTAATGCCTTTTACCGGTCTATTCAGCTCCCTGCTATACTTTTTCAGGAAATGATGGGCCAGCAGCGGGATGTCATCTTTTCGCTCCTGAAGGGTAGGCAATGGAATCTCCACAACGTTCAGCCGGTAGTACAGATCCTCACGGAATTCTCCTTTCTCAACTTCCTTTTCAAGGTCTTTATTGGTCGCGGCAATGATTCGGGTGTCAAACTGAATCATCTGGTTGGAGCCGATGGGTTTTACTTCCCGTTCCTGAATGACCCGCAGGAGGTTGACCTGCTGGTTCAGCGGTATTTCAGCCACCTCATCCAGAAAGACGGTTCCCTTATTGGCTGCCACAAAAACACCGTCCTTGTCGGATATGGCACCGGTAAAGGCTCCCTTCTTATGACCGAAGAGTTCCGACTCTACCAGGTCTTTGGGGATGGCCCCGCAGTTAATGGCAATGAAGGGCTTGGAGCCTCGCTTCCCGTTAAAATGAATGGCACGGGCAACCAGCTCCTTGCCTGTTCCGCTCGGGCCGGTAATGAGCACGTTGCTGTTGACATCGCTGACCCGTTTTACCATCCGGTACACCTCTTTCATCGGCTTGCTTTCACCAATGATGTGGTTGAAGTTGAACTCCTGGTCGATCTGCTCCCTCAGGTATTTATTCTCCTGCACCAGCTTCTTCTGTTTGAGGAGGTTTTCAATTCGCAAGATGACTTCATCAAAATCGAGCGGCTTTAGAATATAGTCGGCCGCTCCTTTCCGCAGCGCCTGGATGGCTGTTTCAACCGTAGCATGCGCCGTAATGATAATGGTGAGGGTATCCGAAGAACGTTTCAGGGCTTCCTCCAGCACTTCAATGCCATTGGCATGCGGCATTTTAAGATCTGAAATGAGGATGTCGAAAGAGTGTTCCTTCAGCTCTTCTATGGCCGCCGCACCATCTGCCACTGCGGTGCACCGGTACCCCTCATCCTGCAGCACCATGGACAGGGAATTACGTATTTCCTCTTCGTCATCGGCTATTAATATGGTTCCT
>DATFJD010000256.1:0-2165 GCA_035269475.1 Halalkalibaculum sp. | reverse complement strand
TACCCATTTGGATAGGTCCGGCTTATTGAGCCTGAAGGGGTTTTTCAGAATACTCCCTAATGAACTCCCTAACCTTAAGTACATTCTGTTTGGAACCTATATAGATAGGTGTTCTCTGGTGAATGGCTTCCGGTTTAATTTCCAGAATCCTGCCCTCCCCGTCTATAGCCATGCCTCCGGCCTGTTCAATTAGTAAGCTAAGCGGATTGCATTCATACATCAGGCGCAGCTTCCCGCTGGGATACTGGCTGCTGTGCGGATAAATAAATATGCCGCCCGTGATAAGAGTGCGGTGAACATCGGCAACCATGGAACCGATATATCGTGCTTTGTAGGGACGGTTTGTTTCAGGGTCTTCAACCTGGCAATACTTGATATACTTTTTCAGGCCCACATCCCAGGAGTTATAACTCCCCTCGTTAACGCTGTAAATGGTCCCCGATTCCGGGATTTTAATATCGTCATCAGATAAGATAAACTCCCCGATACTCGGATCCAGCGTAAATACGGAAACGCCAAGGCCGGTGGTGTAGGCCATCAGGGTACTGGAACCGTACAGAACATAACCGGCTGCAACCTGTCGAAGTCCGGGTTGAAGGGCATCATTCTTGCTCAGTCCCTCATCGACCTCAGACTGGCGCATATATATGGAAAAAATACTGCCGATGGATACATTGACGTCAATATTAGATGATCCGTCGAGCGGATCGAGATACACAATATACTTGCCGCCTTCGTTATCCAGTTCAACAATGCCGTCATTCTCTTCAGAAATGACCATACAGGTGATATTCGATCGGTTCAGCGATGATATCAGCTGCTTGTCGGCAAAAAGATCCAGTTTCTTTACGGTTTCGCCATGTACATTCGTGGATCCATCCTCTCCTAAAATGTTGGTAATACCGGCCTTATTGACTTCTCTTGAAATGATTTTCGCGGCCAGGCCTATATCACGAAGCAGCTGGGACAATTCACCGGTAGCACCCGGGAATTTATTCTGTGCCTGGATAATGTATTCCTCTAAGGTGATTACCCGCTTATTTCTTCTGTCAACCATAGTTCCCTTATTGATTTGCCTTGACTTTATTTCATAGATATACAAAAGTACCTATATGTTCAACCTGAAAGCCTCTCATCCTGTTAGAATATCATAATATACTCTTTCAGCTTTTTCTTCGAGCTCTTCAAGTGTCCCGTTATTTTCAATTACTATATCCGCCAGGTGGGTCAATTCCTCAAAGTTCTGCTGTTGCTGCATTCTGTCAACCACCAGTTCTTTGTTCACGCTGTCTCTTTCCTGCACCCTTTGAATTCGTTTATCTTCATCCGCAAGCAGCAGTATTACGTAATCCAGATGCTCAGGGCGCAGGTTTTGAAGCAGCAAAGCCGCCTCATAGACAAAGACCTCATGCCCTTCCCTTTCAGCCTTCTGCATAACCTTTTCGGCAGTTGACGGTATTCGGGGATGGACAATGCGGTTCAGCTCTTCCACCCGTTCGTTCTTAAAGGCCTGTTCTGCAAGGTATTCCCTGTTAAGGCTGCCGTCTTCTTTGTATGAATCTGAACCGAATGTTTCTATCAGTTCTTGTTTTATGGTCGGGTCTTCAACCATCATTTTCTTTGCCAGGTCATCGGCATTAAGTACATAGGCCCCATGGTTTTGAAATATATCGCAAAAGGCTGTCTTTCCACTTCCTATCCCCCCGGTAACCCCGACTTTTACCATGCTGTCAAATTCAGATTCTTAATCACGATTAAAATGAGTTTTCATCCTGCGCATTACCTAATCGTCTACGCCGGACATCAGGTAAGCCTTTATAAATTCATCTAACTCACCGTCCATTACGGCATCTACGTTAGAGGTCTCGTGTTCCGTTCTATGGTCTTTTACCATGTTGTATGGGTGAAATACGTATGAGCGTATCTGGGAACCCCATTCAATACTGCTTTTGGAATCTTCCAATTTCTGCTTCTGCCTCTCTTTGATCTGTTTTTCCAGTTCATATATCTTCGATTTCAACAGCACCATCGCCTTTTCGCGGTTTTGCATTTGCGACCGCTCCTGCTGGCATTCGGCTACTACCCTTTCTTTGGATCCGTCAGAAAGTTCCCCTTCCCAGATAAGCCTAACCCCGGTTTCTACTTTGTTTACATTCTGTCCACCG
>DATFJD010000255.1:0-4741 GCA_035269475.1 Halalkalibaculum sp. | reverse complement strand
TTCCTGAAACAGTTTGTCCCTGAAAGCGCAATCGAGAACTCCGAGAATGGCCATGCGCTGCTTTATTCCATAAATGGACGGGAAATCGGCAGGCTGTTTCCGGTTGACCACTCTCTGCTTGAAGTCTATGAAATCAAGCATCCGGCCTATGCGGCTGAGATCTCACTGAGCCGGCTTTCAAAAGCCCTTGAGGGTGTTGAAGAAACCGGCTACGAACCCGTGCCCAAATTTCCCTCTTTCGACTTTGACTTTGCCGTCATTGTTGATTCAAAAGTACCGGCCGGCAAACTGCTTAAAACCATTAAAGATCAGGCCGGCGACTCATTGAAAGAGTTGGATATATTTGATGTATTCGAGGGAGAATCTCTCGGAAAAAATAAGAAGAGCCTGGCCTTTCGTCTCTCCTTCGTCGATAAAAATAAAACATTGACTATCAACGAAGTAGAACCTATAATTGAGAAGATACTTAAGGCACTGGATAAGAAATATTCAGCGAAATTACGATCCTAATTATCAAGGTTTGCTTTCGAACGACAGTCCACATAACGAGCAATTTCACAAGCTGCTTGACCAGGTCAGGGAGGAGGTCGATTCACTGAAAAACCAGGTAAAGAGTCTAAAGAAAGAGAACTCCCAGCTAAGAGACCAGATCAAGGAAATTCAGGAGGGACAAACGGATATTTATTCGGCGATTTCAGAGACCGAACGGATGGCACTTCGCCATCAGGTTCTCGGTCTAATTTCCAAGATAGATGAACACCTTGAGGACGGACAATGAAATCCATTAAAATCACCATACTAGGCAAGCAATATCCCCTTAAAGTTGAGGACTCTGAGGTAGAGACCATGGTGCGGATCTCCCAGTATGTTGATGAGAAGTTCCGCCAGTATAAAAAGGAGCTGAATAAGCAACCGGAAGCAACCGTCATGGTTCTGGCTGCCCTCAGTATAGCCGAAGAACTGTTTGAAGAAAGAAGGCGAAACCGGGAGCTGAACCAGCAGGACGACAAAGTTCTGCAGGGTGTTAACAAATCACTCGAAGACCTTATCGAGGAGATCAAGAACTAAATATTGCCCCTCCACCAAATTCTTATCTGCCTTTATTAATACTTTGTCCCAATATATGTACGCGGCACTAACCACCATTTTATTACTCAAAGTGTAGGACTATACCTGAATTAGCTTGACTCTCAATCTTTATTGCGACTGTAATAATAACAGTACTTTTGACACACAAAAAGTACAAATAAAGTTCAATCGCAACTTAAGCTCCAAGGGAGTTGCACTCCCGCCTCTATTAAGGCATATAAAGCCAAAGATAGATCCACCTCAGAGCCGAGACGGTAATGAGAAGTTCAACGCTATTTACTGTAGATAAAGTTATATTTAATGATCTTGCCCTATACAAGGGGCTGCAGGCCTCTCAAAGCCTCAGGGCAACGCCTGGAGGGAGTTCTGCTAAAGGCACTCCATTGGAGTACTCCCGTGATAGGGCTTATAATTTGGATTGACTGCCCGCTAAATTGCAGTAAAGTATCCGGATAATCTTATTTCAAGTACTGGCAAGTCGAAACCGTAGCCATTAGAAGATCCCGGATCGGGGTCCGGGATGACCACATTTTCTGGTTGTCGCCATCTCCACATAGATTATTCTAAATTCCCATTCTGAATAGCCCTCTTTATTCCTTACCTTTGTGCTTCAATTTTTAGACGATCTCTCTAAATTTATATGTCCAAAAAATTACTGAATATATTATTTATCGGCGATATTGTCGGTGACCCGGGCCTGAGCCTGCTGGAAACCTTTTTGCCCGGGTTTATTAAAAAATACGAGGCCGACTTTGTGATCGCCAACGGTGAAAACTCGCATGAAGGCAAAGGCATTAACCGGGACATTATCCGGAAGCTTTACGACCTTGGAGTTCACGTCATCACCGGCGGGAATCACTCTTTTGCAAAATGGAAGGTGTTTTCCTACATGAAAAACGACGGAAATATTCTCCGTCCCCTGAACTATCCCAAAGGAAACCCGGGTTACGGCTACGTAATTTATGATATTCCCGAAATGAACCGGAAGATCGGGGTTCTTAATCTTCAGGGAAGGACATTTATGAGTGCCATAGATGACCCCTTCTCAACTGCCGACTGGGCCATTGATCGAATTAAGGAAGAGACAGACCTTATATTTGTTGATTTTCATGCCGAGGCAACCGCTGAGAAAATGGCGCTGGCCTGGCATCTCGACGGGAAAATCTCCGTGTTTGTAGGCACCCATACCCACATTCCCACCAACGATGCCCGAATTCTGCCCAACGGTACCGGCTATATTTCTGATGTCGGCATGACCGGCTCTTTCGATTCGGTACTCGGAATGGACAAGGAGACTTCCATGAAACGCTTCATGCTGGGAACGCCCCACCGGTATAAACTGGCCGATGGCAACAATCACATTTGCGGTATACAGGCAAAGGTTGATTTGGATACCAATGAATGCGTGCATATTGAGCCTTTTGTCTACCCTACTCTTAATAACAGCAAGCTTGAAGAAGAATGAGTGAAGGCGATACCATACTTACCGGTACAAATATAGTAAAAACCTACCCACAGAAAGATGGAGAGGGTGCTTTAACGGTACTGAATGACGTCTCCATCTCTATTGCCAGGGGTTCGATTGTTTCGGTTATTGGTGCAAGCGGCAGCGGTAAAAGCACGCTCCTGCATGTACTGGGCGGCCTGGACAAGCCGGATTCGGGAAATGTTGCCTGGAATGATCGCAATATCTACACCATGAACGATGAAAATCTCGCTGATTTCCGAAATACCCAGCTTGGCTTTGTGTTTCAATTTCATCATCTGCTGCCTGAATTCACCGCACTTGAAAATATTATGATGCCCGCGCTCATATCCGGGACGGATTATTCGAAAGCCAAGGTGCGTGCAACCGAACTGATGGAACAGTTTGGCATACCGGCACGGGCCGAGCACCGGCCGACGCAGCTCTCCGGCGGCGAGCAGCAACGGGTAGCCATGGCACGGGCGCTGATGAATAATCCCAAGCTGATATTGGCTGACGAACCCACGGGAAACCTGGATGAAGAAAACACCGACATCCTGCTGGATATGCTTTTTAAGCTCCGTGAGCTCGAAAATGTCAGCATACTGCTCATCACCCACGAAAAAGATATTGCCAAACGCTCTGACCTGATCTACCAGCTAAGCAAAGGCAATTTACATCCATTTTAGATTTTGGTTAAATCCAAAACAATGATAATTTTGACCTCCTTTGAAATCATAGAATAACGAAGTTATACTTTAATAATGGCTAAGAAACTTACACAAGAAGAACTTGAACAGGATCCGCTGCTGCAATCGTATGCGAAGGTAGAAAGTTTTTACTTTCAGAATAAGAATACCATCATATGGACGGGCGTAGCAGTAATACTGCTCATCGCACTTTCTTTTGGATATTACTATTACAGCCAGCAGCAAGAAACCAAAGCCCAGCAGCTGATGGGTCTGGCGGAGACTTATTATTTGAACGGTGACTATCAAAGAGCCCTGATGGGATCGGAAGAAGAGTTCACTGTTGGCTTTGAACAGATCATCAATAACTATTCGGGCACCGATGCAGCCAACCTTGCCCAATACTATGCAGCGGTCTCTGAGTATAAGCTTGGTAATACCGAACAGGCACTGAACTATATCAACAATTACGAGTTTCCTGAAGGCATCATGGGTGTAGCCCCAATGTCCTTTAAAGGCGTACTACTCACCGAAATGGGCAACCATGAGCAAGCCGCACAGACCTATGTTGAAGCGGCCGAACTGGATTTAAATGAATCTACCACTCCCTATAATTATCTGGAAGCGGCCAATGCTTTTAAAGATGCCGGCAATGAAGAGCAAGCCAGAACGTACGCCCAAAAAATAGTGGATGATTATCCGAACAGTGCCCAGGTGGCAGAAGCACAGCGCATGCTCGGAAAAACGGTCGCGTCCGGCAATTGATACTTTAAAGAACGCAGATGACGCGAATGCAGCGGATCTGCGCTGATTGAGTAATTTCTCTTTAAAGCCTTGCGACAGATCTTACCCAACCCTCCAAGGGTTTGCAAACCCTTGGAGAGTTTTGTTATTTCTTTTTCACTTCTACTTAACTTCCATTTCAATTCTATTTTATTAAACCCTGCCTGCTTTCCTTCGTGAACCTTTGCGGAAGCTTTGTGCGGCTCTGTGAAACTGCCCTTCGCCTCTTTAGCTGAAGTAAATCCACAGGAAAGCGATAATTCCAAACAGTCCCAGTGTCCACCATATGGAGCGTTCGGTAACCTGGGTTTGATCCACTGCCTTGCGGTACACTACATCCTTGATCTGCTCCTCATCAGGCTTCTCCGTGAACAGACTTACCGCGATCAGAATTACCGTGCATATCACAAAGAGGAGCAACGCAAAATGCAGGAAGTTAATGGTTGCCAGTTCATACCAGAAACCGGACAGCGAATCTTTGTACAATTCAAGGAAGAACCTGAGAAAGCCAAGAATAAAGCCGGAAATCAGTGAAGCAATGGAACCCTTGCTGTTCAGGCGCTTGTAGAAGAGCCCGACCAGGAAAACAGCCGTGATGGGCGGTGCTATATAAGCCTGCACGCTCTGAAGGTAGAGGAAAAGCTGATTGGAAAAATACTCCATGAAGGGTATCCAGAGCAGGCCGAAGACAACCAGTATTACCGTTGAAACCTGT
>DATFJD010000254.1:0-7156 GCA_035269475.1 Halalkalibaculum sp. | reverse complement strand
CCTGATCACCTTGGTACTTACGCTGTTTCTAGGTAAGGGGTTATCAATTCATGATTCGGAACCTACAACATATGTAGCAGCCTACCCGGAAGAGCTGCCCGGTACATTTACCGGGGGATTCGGGGAGGATACCTGTCACAGTTGCCATTTTGATTATCCCCTGAACCCGGATGAAGGATCGTTATCACTGGAGGAAATTCCGGAAAAGTACGAACCCGGCAAACTATACACTTTTTCCATCGAACTTAGCCGGGAAAAGTTGGGACAGGCCGGGTTTCAGCTGAGCAGCCGTTTTAAAAACGGGGATCAGGCGGGCTCGTTTGAGGCAAACTCAGAACGGTTGCAATTTACCGGAACCGAAAACGCCATTCAGTATCTTCAGCACTCCTTGAAAGGCTCTAAACTGAACAATCAATCATCACATCGCTGGCAGGTCACCTGGAAAGCACCCGGTTCCAACCAAGGCAGCATCATTTTCAATATTGCGGCCAATGCCGGCAACGGCGATGCATCCGCTTTCGGCGATTTTATTTTTACCGAGGAAATAATCATTGATGCAAAGTAAGCAAATGCAGTAATCAGGATAGCTGAAGCAGTTTAAATGGCTCCGGGAGTCTGTCGGACTTAGGGAATCGTAGCGAGAAGAAGTCGTTTTGATTCAGATTTTGGGGTCTTTTGAGGCGAATAGTGGTGCTATTTAACAAAAAAGAGCCCAAAATATGGCCAAAATCGAATGTTTCGTAGTAGATTAGGCTAAGTCTGACAGACTCCTATCTGTTCTGCTTTTTCTTACCCTCACGAAATGGCATCGTGAACAAACCTTTCACCTGCTGGTCTTCCTCGCTGTCAAATTCGTCGAGGCCCATATGAATGGTACTTAGCGGGTCATGCAGGCGAAATGTGCGGTTGATGCGGTCCCAAAATGAAAAAAGTGAGCTGTAGTTGGAATCCGTTTCGGGCTGCCACCTCGAGTGGTGCACTTTGTGCATGGCCGGGGTAACAATAATAGCACGCAGTATTTTATCCAATTTTTCCGGCAGGCCAATGTTAGCGTGGTGAAACTGTACCACCAACACAAGCATCGTACCGTATACCAGCAATTCCCACAGGTGCAGGCCGATCAGCATAATTACCGGAATACGCAGTATGGAAGAAAAAATGATCTCCCCGGTATGGAAGCGGCTGGCAGTAGTAACGTCCATATTCGGGTCGGCATGGTGCACCCGGTGAAAACGCCAGAAGAAGGGCAGCTTATGATTCATAACATGCCACCAGTACATCCAGGTATCCATCAGCAATACCGCGCCTGCAGCATGAGCCCAAACCGGAAGATCCAGCCAGTTTAGTATCCCGAAATTATGCTCATTAGCCCAGGTGGAGGCCCACAACCACGCCGCAGCAAAAAATACCGATGTAACTACGGCATTGGTAATGCCAAGCGCCATATTTGCCAGCAGGTGCATCCCTTTCTTCTTTATCGATCCCTGGAAAAAATCAAAAAAGGGATGAATATGTTCAATCAGCAATAGCAGTACCAATCCGGCAACGGCCACAGCGGTTTGGGTCTGTTGTAACTGTCCGATTAAAGCGTCCATATTCTGTCGTTGGAATGTGGGATTTTTAGTTATGCCCTAAACGCATTGAAACCTATTTCAGGTTCCAATATGTAAACCAGAGTTTGAATTAAAGCAAAATTTCTTTGACCAATATACTAATCTCTTTCAGCCTTATAAGGCAAAGCACAATTTTATTTGGTCTCAAAATTGAAATTCCTTATCTAAATTTAACTTTTTATTTCACTTTACCGGATAATGGCAGTATGCTCAGATTCATTTACCCATTCCGGTTCTCAGAGCTGCAACGGTAAGTAATCCCTATTTAAGGATGCCTTCCAGCATAATTACATTTAAAGACGTCAGTTTCACCTACCGGAAGGAGTCAGATACCCTGATAAGATCCTGTTCATTTGAGCTTAAGGAAGGGGAAAGGCTGGCTGTTAAAGGTGAATCGGGAACCGGTAAAACCACCCTCTTCCGATTAATTCACGGCTTTGAACGACCTCGGAGCGGCCAAATTTTCTATAAAGGAGAAGAACTGAACAGCCGAGTAATAAAAAAACTGAGAAAGGAATCGGCCTGGCTTCCACAGGATCTCAACCTGGGCAAAGGCCCCGTAAAGGAGGTGCTCTCTTTTCCTTTTGAGTTTACTGCCAATAGAGCAACGACACCCGAGGCAAATGAACTGGAGGCGACCTTTGAAAAGCTTGGGCTTGAGCCGTCACTGCTGGATAAGGATTTTGCCGATCTTTCCACCGGTCAACGACAGCGGGCCGGCATTGCCTTGTGCCACCTGTTGAACAAACCGCTGATGCTGCTGGATGAGCCGACCTCGGCACTGGACAAGGCCTCCAAGAAAAAGGTTATGGATCTGCTTTTTGAGAAAGAGGGGCGCACCATACTCTCAACCTCACACGACCCCTATTGGATTGAACATTGCGACAAAATAGTTGAAATTTAGCCACAGATTTTCACAGATATGCTTTGGAACTTGCTAATTAAACACAGCTCAAAAAATTCCTAACAAATGTTACAAAATCAGTGCGGATCTGTGGCAGAAATAAAAAAATGTAGTTATGGAAATTATTGACCTTAGCTGGTGGCAACTGGGTATCGGGTTTATCATCCTGATCATACCCGCTTTCATTCTTTGGAAGTACAAAACCGGCCTGAATAAGAAACTGGCCATTGCAACCCTGCGCATGACGCTACAGCTTCTCTTTGTGGGCTATTACCTGGAATACCTGTTTGAGCTGGACAACCCGGCGGTCAATACCGCCTGGATTCTGATCATGGTCGCCGTGGCTGACTTTGCTACCATTGACCGAAGTGAGCTGAATCGAAAGAAATCGTTGATCATCCCCATTTTCGCCGCCACTTTTTTTGGCATCATTGTCATCGATCTATTTTTCCTGGAGCTGGTGATACAGCTGCCGAAGTTTCTGGCCGCCCAGTACACCATTCCCATCACCGGCATGGTGCTGGGCAACTGCCTGCGTAGTAATGTGATAGGCATCAACGCTTTCTATTACAGTCTCAAGGAGCAGCGCGAACGCTATCGCTTCTACCTGGCTTGTGGGGCAACCCGCAATGAGGCTGTATTTCCTTTTTTCAGGGAAGCTTTAAAAAAATCGGCGAACCCTACCCTGGCATCCATGGCCACGATCGGACTCGTATCGTTACCGGGCATGATGACCGGACAGATTCTCAGCGGAAGCTCGCCTCTCATTGCCATTAAGTATCAGATCATGATCATGCTGGCTATTTTCTCAGGAACCGTTCTTTCGGTTTACCTTGGTATAAAACTCTCAAACCGGTCGGTATTTTTTGAAAACGACGTGCTGGATGAGTCGATACTTAAGGAATAATTAGCCACAGATCCTGCCGTAATCAATTAAGTTTTATCCCTACTACAATCAGCGGCGGACCGTTTTATCGGCAGTATCTGCGTTCCATTTTTTCTGACCGCAGGTACTGTACAGATAAGAGTAACAGAGTAGCTTTGTTTGCATTAATCGCCTGTTGGACGCAGAGCGTCCGGATTGACGTCAACCGCGGAGCGATTGACGAGGGCTGGGAGCAATTACCGTACATTTTTAAACCTGTTTGAGTAAATCTCATTAGAAATCCCTGACCATACCCCTCAAAATTCATTAAAAACAGGGTTTTAAATGACCTGACTATTTCCTATCTATCAATAACCAAGAGTTGAGACCATATTAAATAACATAAGGGATTAGCTATGTTTAAATATTTATGGGCCGGTTTTAAGGGAGCTTTACTGCTGATAGCCATTATGTATGCCATGAAATATTACGGGTACGCCGGCGATCCGGGCTACCTGGATGTATACTATACCGTTACGGTTGAGGTTAATGTCATTTTTGATCACGTGATGGCCGGATTTCTATTTGCCTTAAGCGGGGGTTTGTGGGGTGTGCTTTTTGTCTTTATCTCAAACCCCAATGCCTGGAAAGGTATGATCTATGGCCTTTTGCCTGCGCTATGGCTTTGGGTAGTGGTTATCCCCTATACAGGCGGGGAGTTTTTCGGAGGCTTTGAACAGCGGGCTTTGATTCAACCGCTTATTTTTAACTGCCTGATCTGGGGCTCCTACCTTGGACACAGCGTTAGTAAGTGAGGAATTAGTGAATTAGTGATTTGTTGAATTAGTGAGTTATTGAGCTGGGTGAGTTGGTGAAACAGCCATCAGCTTTTTGAAAGAATCAATACTCCGGCTGGATATTTTTCTTGCGCAGCCTTCGGGAATTACTCACTACATTAATCGAACTGAAGGCCATAGCCGCCTCGGCAAGCAGCGGGTGCAGCATGCCAAAAATTGCCAGCGGTATCATCACCACGTTGTAGAAAAAGGCCCAGAACAGGTTTTGCTTGATCTTGGCAAAGGTAGCGCGGCTTAATCGCACCGATTTAACCACAGCACTCAGGTCACCTTTCACCAGCACGATATCGCCCGATTCTATGGCAACATCCGTACCTGTTCCAATGGCTATACCGACCTGGGCCTGGGTAAGAGCCGGCGCATCATTGATACCGTCGCCGACCATGGCAACTACTTTACCCTCGCCCTGTAGCTCTTTGATCTTGTCCGATTTCTGATCGGGCATCACACCTGCTATCACCTCTTCTATACCAACTTCTGCAGCAATCGCTTTGGCTGTCCGTTCATTGTCGCCGGTAAGCATCACCGGATTAAGTCCAAAACTCTTCAGCTCCGCAATCGCCTTTTTGCTGTCTTCTTTTATGCGATCCGCTACCGCAATGATGCCAATGACCTTATAATCCCTGGCAACCAGCATAGCGGTCTTGGCTTCTCCTTCAAGCTCAGCCATCTTATCATCAACATTGCTGTTTACAATGGCGCCTTCCTGTATCATCAGTTTTTTACTGCCCACCAGGATAGATTTCCCTTCCAGCACAGCTTTCACTCCCTTGCCGGTGACGGCCTCAAAATCCGAAGCTTCTGCCCAGTTTATACCTCTTTCCCGGGCCTGCTGAACGATGGATTCTCCCAAGGGGTGCTCCGAACCGCTCTCCGCGGCAGCGGCTGTTTTCAGCAGCTCCGATTCGTCCGTTCCGTCTAACGTAATGACATCCGTCACACCCGGCTTGCCTTCGGTGATCGTCCCGGTCTTATCCAGTACAATAGTATCTACATCCTTCATAAGCTGGATGGCTTCTCCTTTTCGAATCAGCACCCCGTTTTCAGCTCCCATTCCGGAGCCGACCATCAGGGCCGTGGGAGTGGCCAGCCCGAGCGCACAGGGACAGGCAATGACCAGTACCGCAATAGCGGCGTAAAATGCCAGTGCCACGGAACCCATACCCGGATCAATCCAAGGCAGGTAGGCGGACGCCCATTGTGCTATATTGCCGAAGAAGCCTGGGAAGACCAGCCAGAGGGCCAGCGTAAGCGCCGCAACACCCAGCACTACCGGCACAAAAATAGCCGTAATGCGATCGGCAAATTCCTGAATAGGCACTTTAGTACCCTGTGCCTCCTCAACCATTTTTATCACCTGGTTGAGAAAGGTGTCCTTCCCTACCTTGGTGGCCCTTACTTTTAGCGCCCCGTTCTTATTGAGGGTTGCTCCAATCACTTCATCCCCTTCTGCCTTTTCAACAGGCATTGACTCTCCGGTAGCAATGGATTCATCCACGCTGCTTTTCCCTTTCACCACCTCACCGTCGGTAGGGATCTTTTCACCGGGACGGACAATCATGATGTCGCCGGGCTGCAGATCCTGCACGGGTACTTTAATTTCTTCCCCATCACGCTCAACCGTAGCTTCCTTGGCTTCCAGCGTCATCAATTTCTGAATAGCTTCCGAAGCCCTGCCCTTCGCCTTCGTTTCGATATAGCGTCCGGTGAGATGGAAGGCCATAATCATACCGGCAATACCGGCGAAACTGTGAAACCCCGGGGCGAGACCGAACTGGTGCAGCAGTGCCACCAAGCCGGTTGAGAGCGCGGCAAGGGTACCCATGGCAATGAGTACGTCCATATTCGGCGTAACATTCCTGGCAGATTTCCATGCACTTTTGATTGTTTCCCAGCCGGGTACGAAAATCACTACCCCGGACAGGGCAATCATGCCTATTTCATAACCGAGCTCTCCCAAAAAGGTATAGCCCCAAATCATTTCGGGAATCATCCAAAGAATAATGGGTATGGTCAATGCCCACGACCACCACATGCGAGAGTAGGCTTTATCCAGCTTTTCCTGCTCCCGTTGTTTTTTAGCTTCCGCTTTCGTCTGTCCCGATTCGGTTTCCTCCTTCAGCAAACTGTAACCGGCCCTTTCAACAGCAGCGGCAAAGTCATCTTTAGTCAGTGTACCGGAGTAGGTGACTTTAGCCGATTCAGTAGCCAGGTTAACCGTCGCCTCCTTCACTCCTTCCAGGTTTTCCAATGACTGCTGTACCGAGTTCACGCAGCTGGCACAATGCATGCCTTCAATTTTCAGAATCCGCGTTTCGGCCTGCTCTTCCGCTATTGCATAGCCGGCATCTTCTACCGCTTGCCTCAGCTTGTCCAGGCCAACTCTGTTATCGTCGTATGATACAGACGCCGTTTCGGTAGCAAGGTTTACCGACGCCTCTTCCACGCCCTCGACCTTGGCCAGGGATTTTTCCACTGCCGATACGCAGCTGGCGCAGTGCATGCCTTCTATATTTAACGTTTCCTTTTTGAGCTGGTTTGTTGCCATAATTCGTTCATTTACTATTACAGAATGTTTTCAAAAGGATTTCAAAATGTCACGGAGAAATCTTTATCTACACTCTTAGGATAAGTTATGCACCTGTAAAATACCTTACAGAATTGTTGGAGATTGTTATAGAATTTTGGCCGGGCAGCTTCAGTTTAGTCCTGCTTCCTCCGGCAGATCATCCGCATACGGGTCGAAACCTGTATATGTTCAGTATAGATAATGTTATCAATCCTTTATCCCATCCAATGGCTTGCGGAAGGAATCCCTGGCTTTTTTGTAATCGGTGACCGACATCCCGGTTATTTGTTTAAACTGGTTGGATAGATGCGCCACACTGCTGTAGTTCAGCTTCCAGGCGATTTCACT
>DATFJD010000253.1:0-3189 GCA_035269475.1 Halalkalibaculum sp. | reverse complement strand
GGCTTATAAAAATCTTTGTGTTCACAAAGCGCCCCGCTTACACCGCCTTCTTTCACCGGAAACATAGCCATCTTCAATCCGTTGCCCAGTTCCATATTTTGTAATTCAGTCTCAAATATGGTCTCATAAAACTTTTTTGCTCGGTCTAAATCCGCTGCCGGTATTTCCACCCAACCGATAACATTATCTCTCAGCTCCATACCTTCCTCCTATTAACTTTGTGTATTGTTTCCCGACTTGCAGGATCATTCAGAAACCTGCCTAAAAGACATCATCACTTATATCGGGTTGTAACCTTTTTAGTTACAGTATTAAAACAACTGTTCACAAACAATGCGATTGTTTCGAGATACCTATTCCCTTGGATAAGCAGGTCCCGAATAATACGAGCCGGATAAAAGTCTAATTAGCCCTGCCCCTTCCTCGATCCAGCCTGAGCATCACTCTTTCGGTGATTCGGTCAAATTGTTCTTTTTGCTGCTCATCGCAAATGCTTCTGAGTTCGGCAAAATGGTCGTAAATGGCATTCTCCATTGCTTTTTGTGCCTCACCAAGGGCTTGGGTAAGGCTGTCAACTTTTCCTGCATCAGCTGTCTCATTCTGTAGCGTATTGAATAGTGCCCTTCGATGCATTCTGATGTCCCTGTTGATATTGCGGGTCTCCATGAAGTGATCTCTACGCAACTCCCTGAACGCCTGCTTCTGGTCTTCGGAAAGATTCAGCTCTCGCTCAATAAAATGCTGCATCCGGAACTGTGCGGATCCTTGCCTTCCTAAAAATTCTCCGCCCGGCTTGAATATCCAGATACCCGCAATAATTGCAATATTTAGGAATAACATGACCATAAAACCGGCCATAGCCCATCTGTATTTCTTTTTATAGTCCATTATTCATTGATCTCTGGTTCATATTCATATACCGAAGGTACTGTCAAGGAATACTCTTCGGCCATGGCTGTGATCTCTTCCGTGCCGGCTTCCGAATAGCCCGCCCCTCCTGCGAAGTAAAAAAACGTGGCTATATTACATAAAATGACGAGCATGACCGCTGCAATGCCCCAGGAGAATGCGGGCTCAGCTTTTTCATCATACCTGTTATCGATTCTAGCCTCAAGCCGGCTGAAAAAGTAGTCGTCTGTGGCGGCACGCTCCAGGCCGTCAAGAGCATGCATGGTTTTTTCAACCTCCTTATGTATTGCTTCTTTATTTTTCATCGCTGTCCATTAATCTGATTGATAATAATCAAATAACTCTTGTTGCAGGTTTTTCTTTGCCCGGTGCATTAAAGACTCTACCGCCGATAAACTGTTATCCATTACCCGGGCGATCTCCTTGTAGCTTAAGTATTCTAGTTTATGCAGTGTAAAAGCAATCCGCTGCTGCTCCGGCAAACTCTCTATGGCTTTCATCAGGATCTCCGCTCGCTCTTTATTTTCAACGGCAATACCCGGGTGAGGAAAAAAATCACTGTCTGCCGTTGTATTGGGATCCTCTTCGGGATTTAAAAAAGCCTGTAAATAGGCAAATCTTTTTTTGCGCTTACGCTTACGAATTAATTCCAGGCTTTTGGTTACCGCAATCCGGTAGATCCATGTGCCTAATGCAGCGTCTTCTCTGAAATCTCCTACTGACTCATATACCTTCATAAAAACCTCCTGCGCCATGTCCTCAGCATCCTCAGGGTTTCTAAGAAAACCCAGGCAGGTGTTATAAACTCGGTCTTTATACTCTTCCACAAGACTGCGAAAGGCATCATGGTTGCCGAGCCGTAGCTGCTTAATGAGTTCGGATTCTTGCAATCGAGGGAATATAGATTAGAATATGACTTCAGGGTATTCACTTTTCAATATCCAAACAAGTGCAAGGAGGGATAAACAATACTCCCTGCACTTGTCATTTTTGGCTATTTAATTTCCGCGCTGCATGCGAGAGGCTCCTTTTCTGAGCTTGCGCTTCATATGCATTTGCCGGCGACTGTCGAAGATAATCCGCTGATCTTCGGTTAAAAGTGCCCGAATTTCCTGTTCCGATGCCAGGCGCGTTTTCATCATTTCTGCTCGTATACCGCTTATCTCTTCTGCCATCGTGTTTACAGCATTCATATCAGCATTTTCGGCAGTTCGTAATGTTCTAAGCTGAGCCCTTTTTTCACGCATTTGGTTTTGAAGCGGCAGCATCTCCTTTCGGGTCTCCATCATCACTTCCCGTACCTGTTCCTTTTGCTGATCGGTCAGGTCCGGTATTGCTGACATCCATTTGCCTTGCTGACGTTGTTCACGCATTTTCTCCATGCGGTCACTGTTGTTCTTTTGGGCTCCCTGTTGGGCAAAACCTATACCTGTAAGGCCAAACAAGGTCAATGCAATCGCTACTGTTTTAAAAATGGGGAATGTTTTTATAATGTGCTCCACTTGTTTCGTTTCATTAAGGTGTTCAAGTGGTTAGATGACAACGGCAGGAAAAACTTGCGGTATAAAATAATCTGGCTACTCAGATATCCAGCTTTTCACCTTTGAGAAAGACCTCCCTGCAAACATCCCTTCGGAAATGATACATCCAGAAGTTGGGATCAGGAGCGTCTATCAGAGCTAGGTCAGCTGACTTCCCGGGCTCAATAGAGCCGATATCACGCTGCCTGTGGATGGCTTTAGCGGCATAGATGGTTGCACCTTTCAGTGCTTCCGACGGGGTAAGCCTGCCCTGGTTGCAGGCCAGCATCATGGCCAGAGGCAAGTCATATGTGGGTGAGGACCCCGGATTAAAATCGGTAGCTACCGCTACTTCAACGCCCGCATCTACCAGTTTTCGGCAATCCAAGGGTGGCTCCTGCGTATAAAGGGATGCCAGCGGGAGCGTAACCCCCACAACACCTGCCTGGGCCATTGCCAGTATTCCCTTGTCTGATATTTTTTCCAGATGATCGGCGCTGGCGGCTTCCAGATCGGCAGCCAGTTCAGCGCCTCCGCAGGATGTCAGCTGGTCGGCATGCAGTTTCGGGGCCATCCCTGCAGCCTGAGCAGTGACCAGGATGCGCCTCGCATCATCCACCGAAAAAGCCGAATCCTCTACAAAAATATCACAAAATTCAGCCAGACCTAATTCAGCGACGGCGGGAATCATCTCATTGATGACGAGATCGATATAACCCTGTGTGTCGTCTTTATATTCGGCTGGAAAAGTGTGGGCACC
>DATFJD010000252.1:0-6187 GCA_035269475.1 Halalkalibaculum sp. | reverse complement strand
AGTTGAAGGATGCCTTCTCCGTAAGTCCCCATCCAGAAGCCCTCTCCTTCATCAGCCTCTGCGATTGCGCGTATTTTTCGATAGGGTAATTCCGTTTCATCAAAATTGTAGAATGAGCCATTCTCCAGGATGCTTAGCCCCCACCGGGTTCCTATTACAATTCGATTCTGCCTGTCAACAATAGCCGTGTAGACTTTATTATCCACCAAGCCGTCTTGTTCCAGGTAATTCGTAAAGGTTGATCCGTCATACTTTGAGATTCCCCCGCCGTAACTGCTTATCCAATGATTGCCATCACGATCTTCGGTGATGGAGGTAATCACATTATTCGAAAGCCCCTCTTCAATAGTGAAATTTCTGATGTGGTCTCCGAAGAACACGCTGATTCCGCCCCCAAATGTGCCGAACCAGATATTATTTTCTCGATCGAGCAGCGTGGCATGTATTATGTTATTTGACAGCCCCTGCTCTACAGAGTAATTCTCAAATTTGCCCTCATGGAAGTGGGTGATGCCTTCTTCGGTCCCAATCCATATACCGTTATCCTTATCCGGCGACAAAGATTGTATTCGGTTATTGATCAACCCGTCTGCTTCCGTGAAGTTCTGAAACGAACCGTTTATAAAATGACTGAGTCCTCCGCGAGTGGCAATCCAAAGCTCACCATTTTTGTCTATATGAAGGTCACGCAGCTTATTCTCCGGCAGGCCGTCTTCCATCGTATAGCTTCTAAAATTACCATCCTTCAGGCTGGTTAGGCCTCCCCTTGTTGCAAACCAGAGTGTGCCCTCGCGGTCTTCAATGATATCCCGCACCCGGTCATCACTCATGCCGTTCACTTCGCGGTACTGGGTGAGGTTTCCGGCCCGGTCGTAATGCCAGGCTCCCTGGCCGTCGGTGGCAAACCAGTATTCCCCGCGATTGTCTTCAAATATTTCAAGTATCACGGTTGACTCCAAAGCGCTCAGCTCCGGATGGGTGGTAATGCTGTCATCCTCAATGATATTGACCCCCGCTCCGGTACCGATCCAAATCGTGCCTTCGGAATCCTGGTACAGCGAATGGACCTTATTACTTAACAGCCCGTTCTCCTCATAATAGTTGGTAAACTGGAACCCGTCAAAGCGGTTAAGGCCATAACCGGTGGCTATCCAGAGCCATCCCTCTTCATCTTGCATCATTTCATTGACCACCGCCTCGCTAAGCCCCTTTTCAATGGAATAGGAACGGAATGGCAGTACCTGCGCAAATGCGGGCAGTGTTATACAGATCAGCAGAAATAAGAGTATCAGGCGTTTCATATATCTCTAACGTAAAAGGTGGAGGTACTATATACAAGTATATTTAATATAAGTCAGCCGACACCAAACAAACGAACCGTATGCCGGGCTATTATTTTTTAAAATAAAAAGGCTCCTCCCGGAATACCGGAAGGAGCCTTGAATTAGTATCAAATAAGTCTTTTAACCGAGATACGCCCGTAGCGCTGCACTGCGATTATGATGTCGCAGCTTGCGAAGCGCTTTTTCTTTAATCTGACGCACGCGTTCGCGAGTCAGGTCAAAGCGTTCACCGATCTCTTCCAGCGTCAGCGAATGCTCGCGTCCGATACCGAAGTAGAGCCTGATGACTTCCGCTTCCCGGCTGGTCAGCTTAGACAATGCCCGCTCAATTTCAACTTTCAGTGACTCACCCATCAGGTCATTATCCGGATTGGGTGTCTCTTCATTTTCAAGCACATCCAGCAGGCGGTTATCTTCGCCCTGTGCAAATGGCGCGTCAACAGATAGGTGACGGCCGGAAATTTTCAGCGTATCGGCTACTTCAGAAACGGTCATGTCCAGGCTTTCCGCGAGTTCGGCTGCGGATGGAACTCTTTCGTACTCCTGCTCCAGCTTGCCTAACTCCTTGCCGATTTTGTTTAATGCCCCCACCCTATTCAGAGGCAGGCGTACAATACGGCTTTGTTCTGCGAGTGCCTGCAATATAGACTGGCGGATCCACCAAACGGCATATGAAATAAACTTGAACCCGCGGGTTTCGTCAAAACGCTTGGCGGCTTTTATCAAACCGAGATTCCCCTCGTTGATAAGGTCACCCAATGACAGACCCTGATTCTGGTATTGTTTGGCTACAGAAACCACAAAACGAAGGTTGGCCTTCGTAAGATCTTCTAAGGCTTTCTGGCTTCCTTTTTGAATCTCTTTCGCCAGACGAACTTCATCTTCAGGGGTGATGAGTTTCTCTTTACCAATCTCTTGTAAATAGCGATCTAGTGATTCTGATTCTCTGGTAGAAATTCCTGAACTTCTTGCCACGGCACTTTGGGGATTTAGTTAAAATTTGTTCGTGATAAACTGGGCTGGACTAAATAAATAAAAGATAACAGGCTGTATATAACGGTCCTATTATCTTGATATAGCCGATTCAATGTTGTAACGGTAATACGCCGTAATTGTTGCATGCATAAAATGATCAAATCTCTATAATATAATAGATTTCCGGTACTAATGTAAGCCTTTATTTCTACTTTCTTAAAAAGGAGTCACCCGGATAAGATTCCCTGAGCCCGAAAAAATCTGCCACCGTGCAGGCAACATCACTAAAAGTCTTCCTGGTTCCAAGGTCGAGTGCCTCAGCTGCTGAAGAGGGAAACACTAATAGCGGAACAAATTCCCTGCTGTGGTCGCTACTTTGGGATGTCGGGTCATTCCCATGGTCACCGGTGAGAATCAGCAGGTCATCATCCTTGAGTTTGCTGACTATTGCCGGTATAGCGCGGTCGATCTCCTGCAGGCACTCTGCAAAACCTTCCGGATCCAGGCGATGCCCGTACTTCTGATCGGTATCGATAAGATTGACGAATACAAAGCTATCTTCCGCAGCCGACATAAGGCTAAGCAACTGTGAGATACCCTCTGCATTGGTCTTGGTTCTTCGGAACTGGGTAAAACCTTTCTCGGCAAATAAATCAATAATTTTACCGATAGAGTAGGTCTTGGTGCCTCTCTCGTACAGGTC
Organism: Halalkalibaculum sp.; assembly: GCA_035269475.1. Classification (GTDB taxonomy): domain Bacteria; phylum Bacteroidota; class Rhodothermia; order Balneolales; family Balneolaceae; genus Halalkalibaculum. The sequence goes on along the minus strand of DATFJD010000252.1, from coordinate 3,166 downwards.
ATTGATAATATTATGGTCCGGCGGGACCAGGGAATAGTCATGACGCCGGTCGGATAGACGCTCGAATGCCCCGGGATCACCGGTAAAGGGGCGTGCAATTACACGTCCCACGCCGTGCTCTCCGGTAAGTATATTTTTGCGTGCCCTTTTGCACCAATCATACAGCTGTTCAACCGGGGTTACTTTGTGATGCGCGGCAACCTGAAAGACACTGTCAGCGGAGGTATACACGATGGGAAATCCTGTTTCGAGGTGTTCTTCTCCATAATCGGCAATGACTTCGGTGCCCGAATAGGGACGATTGCACAACACCTCTTCCCTGTCAATTTCCCGGCAGAAGGCTTCAATTACATCGTCAGGAAAACCGTTCGGATAGGTCGGAAAGGGCTTTTCCAGTTGAATTCCTGCCAACTCCCAGTGTCCGGTCGTTGAATCTTTCCCCGCCGAAACTTCCCGCATCTTGCCATAGGCCGACAACGGCTGTTCTTCGGGGCTTACCGACTCCAGGGGAATGATGTTAGCGATGCCCATTTTACCCAGGTTCGGCAGCGAGCACCCGGTTTGGGCGCAGAGGTGGCCAAGGGTATTTTCACCTTCATCGCCGTACTCTGCAGCATCTTCCTGCGCGCCGACGCCCAGTCCGTCGATTACAATTACATAACAATTTCCCATATCACTGCTGGGGACTATGTTCCTGGTCACTTTTAATGGCTCTCGACAATGCCGCCTTGGCATTGGAAAGGGCCTGGTAGGAATCGGAAATATCTTCATCCAGCATGGTAAAGCCTACCTTGATACCGCTTTGGATCTGCTTGCCATTGGTCAGTTCAAAGGGTTCACCGAATTCCTTCTTCAAGGCTTTGGTCCAGTGTTCAACCGCTTTTTTATCCTTGCTCTGTATAAAGAAAGAGTATACATAATCAGAATAGAAGCCGATGGTTCCGGAAATGCCAAAACGCGATGGATTGAATGCGGTAACCAGGTCTTTTTGCATCTGGTTCAGCTCTTCCAGGCGAAGCTTGGTACGGATGGAAGGCAGGTCAGAAAGAGTAATCAAGCCCAGCCAGGACGTGTATGGACTTAGCCCCCCGGCCTTTCGTTTCAGCTCGGTATCTACGGTCATCTCAAAAATATCCGGGATAAAAGCTCCATACTGGTTGGTAAGAAGGTCGTTATCCGCATCAAGTTTGGGATTATTAACCTTCATTTTGAGAGCCGCCACTCGTACGAAATTAATCAGCTTGTGCTTGGTGGATTCCTTGAATGTGAGCGGATTATCGTCATAGACCAGCACAAGGCCCTGTCGATGATCATTCATCATTAAGGGGATGGCAAGTGAAGCTCCCTTGGTATGAATCTCTCTGGGGGAGAGTCGTTTGGGATTATTGTTAAAATGTATGGCAAATTCAGGATTCCCCTTCTGAAGAGCCTCAAGAGAGAGGCACCTTTCCTCAATCGGCATTCCTACAGGCGGGGCATGACGGGCTTCTTCAGAATTCAGGATATTGCACCAGCTGCCGGCCGACTTTCCTATAAAAGAGACGCCACCGGTATTGAGGAATGACTGCATGCCGTTCAGCATCTTGAGCAGGAGATTGGTGCGGTGGCCTTTGGTATCGAGTACCGACAGGCTCTCCTCATAATCGACCCACTCTTCCTGCTTCTGGTATAAGTCACTGATCTCAAGGTAGGTGTTCAATACTTTTCTGAGTGCATCAATATAGGCATAGATCACTTCGCTTTTATCATCCGTAAGAAGATGCTCGTTGGATTCCAGCACTGTGATCGCTACGGTTTCCCCGTTGTTGATAAAAGGCAGAATAGTTACATACTGAACCGGTACCTCATTATAATAGTGCGAGAGCGCTCCTTCCTCCAAGTCGTCCTGTACATCAACCGTAATCGGCTCGGTGATGTCTTTGAAGGTATCAAGGAAATGATCCTCAAAACTTATCCTGTCCTGAAACATCACATTGGGGAGCTTGGTGGATTTTGTTTCCAATACAAACTGCTGACGCGACCGGTTGATCCAGTACATGTAAACGGTCTCCATTTCGGAGGCTGTCCGTAATAAAAAAACCAGGTCTTCCAGCACCTGCTTAAATTCCCGAAGCGCTTTTTCCTGCCGCTTCTTCCCCATTACTTCCGCATTCGATCGATCTTTTTGCCTTGCCTGTGCGTAGGTGTCCATCCCAAAATCCTAATTAATTTGTTGTGCTAACTCTTCGGCCTGTTCAAGCATCTTTTCTACAGCGCTGAGTCCCTTATCCCAGAAATCACGGTCTGTAATATCCAAACCCACCTTGCTGACGATATTTTCAGGCCAGTCGGATCCCCCCGCCTCCAGCATGCTGATATATTTTTCGGAAAATCCATTTTCACTCCTAGTATACTCTTCATATAAAGCTAAAACCAAGAGTTCTCCAAATGCATAGGCATAAACATAGCCGGGGGTATGCAGAAAATGCGGGATGTAACACCACCAGAGATTGTAGCTTTCGGTAATTTCAACCGAATCGCCGTAAAGGTCTTTCTGGGTATCCCTCCATAATTCAGAAAATTCTTCCGTCGTCAGCTCACCGTCCTCACGCCTTTTGGTGTGCATGGCATGCTCGAACCGGTTCATGGAGACCTGCCGGAATACCGTGGCTATGGTGTCATCGATCTTACCCATCAGCAGCGCCAGCTTCTCTTTAGGATCGTCGAGCTTTTTGATAAGATTCTGGAATACCAGCATCTCTCCAAAAACCGATGCGGTCTCCGCGGTTGTCAGCGGGGTACCTGCCTGCAGAGCGCCTTGCTTGCGTGAAAGGTACTGGTGTACTCCATGCCCCAATTCATGGGCCAGCGTCTGTACATCCCGTATTTTCCCGTCGAAGTTCATAAAAACATAGGGATGAACGGAAGGCACCGTGCTGGCCGAGTAGGCGCCTCCCCGCTTGCCCGGCTTAATGGCTGCGTCAATCCAGCTCTGTTCAAAGAACTTGCCGGCAATCTCACCCATCTCCGGATGAAATTCACGGTATGAGCTTAATACAATTTCACGAGCCTTGTCCCACTTAATTTCTTCTTGGTTCTGCAGCAGGGGCGCATAGCGGTCGTAATCGTAAAGCTTTTCATAGCCTAACAGGTCACGCTTCAGCTTGTAAAACCGTTGTACCAGGCT
>DATFJD010000251.1:0-2292 GCA_035269475.1 Halalkalibaculum sp. | reverse complement strand
GCGGTAATTTCACTCCAGGCATTGATGCGCCACCAGAACCAGCGCAGCATAAATACGAGCCCGGTTCCGGCACCGATGGAGAGAATAGCTTCCCATCCACCCTTCACCGTATCGAAGAAATAAGAAACAGTGATAGCCAGCGCCATAATGAGCAGCGTGGCAATGCGTGAAATCCACACATAATGCTGTTCGGCTGCGGCCTTATTTTCAAAACGATTCGGGGGCTTGAAGTATCGTTTGTAAAAGTCATTGACCACATACGAAGCGCCCCAGTTCAGGTGGGTAGAAACAGTTGAGACAAAAGCCGATAAAAATGCTATGGCCAGCAGTCCCAGTAAGCCGGCCGGAAGCAGGTCGAGCATCAGCAGCGGATACCCGGTTTCCTTATCGGCAAGGTTTGGATATGCTATAAGCGAGACAAGCGCTACCAGTATCCAGGGCCAGGGACGGATGGCAAAGTGCGCTACATTGAAGAGCAGGGTACCCCCAACGGCATTCTTTTCATCTTTGGCTGAAAACATGCGCTGGGCAATATACCCGCCGCCACCCGGTTCAGATCCGGGATACCAAGAAGCCCACCACATCATGCCGACCCAAACGAGAGCGGTTGATAGGAGAATTTCGGGATTGGTAAAAGGGTTGAAGTCCAATACCCAGGGGTCAGGCCCGAATTCAGTTACCAGCTTGGCATGCATTTCATCCAGCCCGCCCACATGATCGACAGCCAGCCATGCCAGCAGGATGGAGCCGGTCATGGCAATGATAAATTGAATAAAGTCGGTAACCACCACTCCCCAAAGTCCGGAGATGGCTATGTAAATGCCGATCAGAATGTACAGGGCGAAAATGATCATCCACTGGTCGGCACCGGTAACCACCGTCAGTATTTTGGCCATGCCCACGGTAACCCATCCCAGGATGATGCAGTTGATGGGAAAGGCCAGGTAGATGGCACGGAAGCCGCGCAAGATGCTGGCGGGCTTGCCCCCGTAGCGGAGCTCGATAAATTCGACGTCCGTAATGACATCGGCGCGTTTCCAGAGTTTGGCATAGAGAAAAACCGTGAAAAGCCCGGAGAACATGAAATTCCACCAAATCCAGTTACCCGCTATCCCTTCGCTGGCCACGATGCCGGTTACGGCAAGAGGAGTGTCTGCCGCAAAGGTGGTGGCTACCATAGAGATGCCGATTAGCCACCAGGGCAAATTTTTGCCGCCTGTAAAAAAGTCTTCAAGGTCTTCCTGGCCTCTTTTTCGGGCAATAACAGCCACTGCAATCATCAGTAAAACGTACCCGCCCATCACCAGGTAGTCGAGTAAAGCAAAATGCATAAATGCGTCTTAAATACAAGGTAATTTTCACCTAATATAGAATTCAATTTAACAGTTACAAACCGATAAACGATTTGAGTGCTAAAAAGCGTTGCTAATTAACGGTAAAAGTCTGTTTATTAATAGAACACTGATCAAACGGATTAAACGAATTGACACTATCGGAAGTATTCTAAGGCAATTCGCATAATTTGCTAAGTCACACAAATCTGTGATCAATGGCCATTACTAAATATAATATAGGATGTACCGCCTGGAGCCTGAAAGAGTGGGTGGGGAATTTCTTTACCGATGATGCGAAACAGGACGATTTTTTAAGCCAGTATGCTTCGGTTTTTAATTCCGTGGAGGGGAATACCACGTTCTATAATATCCCGAATGCCAAAACGGTGAAAAGCTGGGGCAGTAAAACGCCGGACAACTTTAAATTCTGTTTTAAGTTTCATCGCTCCATTACACATAACAGGCAGCTTCATGATGTGGAGGATGAGGTGTTGCAGTTCCTGGAGACATTTGATCCGATTGCAGACCGGTTGGGGCCCTTTCATATTCAGCTCTCATCCGGGTTTTCACCGGAGTATTTTGACCGTCTGGAGAAACTTTTCTCCTACCTGCCTAATGTATACAGCTATGCCCTTGAAGTGCGGCATCCAGGCTTTTTCGATCACGGAAGAGTGGAACACAGGCTCAATAGGTTGCTGAAGAGCTATACCATAAATAGGGTCATATTCGACACGCGAAAGCTTCACGCCATGAACTCGAATGAGCCTTCCATCCTTGAAGCGCAGAAAAAAAAGCCCAAAGTGCCGGTACGGTTTGATACAACAGCTTCCCGTCCTTTTGTTCGTTTTGTAGGGGCGAATGATGCCCTTAATAATGAACCCTATCTTAAAGAGTGGGCTATCATCATAGCCGACTGGATCAAGGAAGGGCTGCATCCTTATATTTTCACTCATGCGCC
>DATFJD010000250.1:0-3905 GCA_035269475.1 Halalkalibaculum sp. | reverse complement strand
AACTAACAGATGTTCATAACCAAAGCAGCCCGAAGATATGCTACCGCGCTCCTTGAAATTGCCAGGGAGCTTGATGAGGTAGAGGATATCCTTGAAGACATAAAACTCATTGACAATACCATAGAAGACTCTAAAGAGCTCTCTATGTTTATCAGCAGTCCCATCATCAAGTATGATGATAAGAAGGCCGCACTCAATGAAATTTTTGCAAGCAGGGTGAATGAGGTTACCGGTCAGTTTTTAGCCTTGCTGGCACGCAAGGGCAGGGCGAATTTGCTTCATCAAATTGCGAAGGCATTTGTTGAAAAGTACAATGAATACGCAGGTATCATAAAAATAGAAGTGTTTTCTGCAAAACCGCTGGATGACAGTCAGAAACAATCACTGCAAAAAGCGCTTGAGAAGAGAACCGACAAGAAAGTAGATATGTCTCTTTCCCTGGATGCTTCTCTTAAAGGCGGGATAGCGGTACGGATAGACGACACCGTTATTGACGGTTCCATAAAGCACAAGCTGGAAGAACTGGAGCAGAAGTTTTTGAGTAGTGCCATCGACTAGAACTTAAATCAGTTTAAACGTTAAACATTACCAATGAGTCAAGTAAGACCAGACGAAGTATCAGCAATTTTACGCAAACAACTATCCGGCTTCGATGATGAAGCTGACGTATACGATGTGGGTACCGTACTTACAGTAGGAGACGGTATCGCGCGGGTATATGGATTATCTAAGGTACAGGCCGGCGAGCTAGTTGAGCTGCCTGATTCAAAAGACAGCGAAGGCAATGCCATTCGCGGTATGGTACTTAACCTTGAAGAAGATAATGTTGGTATTGTACTATTCGGCGCAACAAGCGCAGTTGAAGAGGGGGATACCGTTCGGAGAACCAAGGATATTGCTTCAATTAACGTGGGCGACGGCCTGAAAGGACGCGTGATCGACCCACTCGGCCGGCCTATTGACGGCAAAGGTCCGATAAGCGGGGATACCATCAGAACACCTCTCGAAAGAAAGGCTCCCGGTGTTATCTATCGTGAACCGGTAAAAGAACCGCTTCAGACAGGTATCAAAGCTATTGACTCATTGATTCCCATCGGACGTGGCCAGCGTGAACTTATTATCGGCGACCGTCAGACAGGGAAAACCTCAGTTGCCGTTGATACCATTATTAACCAGCGTGAAACGCAAGATACCGATAAGCCGGTTGTCTGTATCTATGTTGCTGTAGGCCAGAAAGGCTCTACCGTTGCCGGTATTGCTAAAGCACTTGAAGAAAACGGAGCACTTGACTATTCAATCATTGTTTCTGCGCCTGCCAGTGTTTCTGCTCCCATGCGCTATATTGCACCCTTCGCCGGTGCGGCTATCGGTGAGTATTTCCGAGACACAGGGCGCCATGCACTCGTTGTTTATGATGACCTTTCAAAACAGGCTGTTGCCTACCGTGAGCTTTCACTGTTGCTGAAACGGCCGCCGGGACGTGAAGCTTATCCCGGAGATGTATTCTACCTGCACAGCCGTCTTCTTGAACGTGCTGCAAAAATCAATGAAGATGATGAGATTGCAAAGCAGATGAATAACGTACCCGAGCAGTTGAAGCCTATGATCAAAGGCGGCGGCTCGCTTACGGCTCTTCCCGTAATTGAAACCCAGGCGGGTGACGTTTCCGCTTATATTCCGACAAACGTAATTTCTATTACAGACGGACAGATCTTCCTGGACACGGACTTATTCAACCAGGGTGTACGACCTGCTATTGATGTGGGTACCTCGGTATCGCGTGTAGGTGGTGCCGCTCAGGTTAAGTCTATGAAGAAGCTCTCCGGTACTATGAAGCTTGATCTTGCCCAGTATCGTGAGCTGGAAGCCTTTGCTAAGTTCGGTTCTGACCTTGATCCTTCAACACAGCGACAGCTTAAAAGAGGTGAACGGACCGTAGAATTGCTCAAGCAGGACATTTATCAGCCGCTTGCTGTACAGGAGCAAATTGCACTCCTCAAGATAAACAGTGAGGGTTTGCTGGATGAACTGAAGGTTGGCCAGATTTCAGATTTTGAAGAAAACTATCTGGAAACCATCAATGCCAAGTACGATGAAGAGATGAAAGCTCTTTCCAACTCAGGTGTTCTCAGCGATGAGTTTGGTGAAAAGCTGATATCTACTGCCAAAACAGTAATTGATCAAGTAAAAGCTGCAGAAGAAGTTTAATTTATGGCTAACCTGCGAGACATAAGAAACCGAATAGAATCGGTAAAAAATACACAGCAGATTACCAAAGCAATGAAAATGGTTGCTGCGGCTAAATTGCGTAAGGCACAGGACCGGATTATAGAAACCCGTCCCTACTCTTACAAGATGAAAGAAGTCGTAGCCCGTTTGGCCAGAAATGCTGATGAGAATGACGTTCTTCTACGGAAGCCTGAGAAAACCGAAAGAGTTCTCATGATAGTTGTAGGCTCTGACAGGGGGCTCTGCGGAGGTTTCAATAACAATCTCTTCAAGGAGGTTCAGCAGAGAATACAGGATGACTTCTCGGAGTATCAGGAAAGCGGCAATCTTTCACTGCTTACTTTAGGAAGTAAAGCTACCAAGCACTTCAAAAAGCGTAAGTACAGTATTATTGACTCTTATCCCGGCTTTTTTGATACATTGGTTTACAATAATGCATCCGAAATCATGCAGGGAATAATAAGGCTCTTTAAAAGCGGGGAATATGATTCTGTATACCTGGCTTATAATGAGTTTAAGTCGGTGATTGCACAGAATCGGATTATAGAGAATGTACTGCCAATTGAACCCAAATCTCTGTTAGGTGATGAGGATGAGGAGGCGGAAAATAACATAGACTATATTTACGAGCCGGATGTAAATGCAATACTTGGAAAGCTTTTACCTTTGCATTTGAATATGCAGCTATGGAAGGCCATCCTGGAATCAAATGCAGCTGAGCAGGGTGCACGGATGACCGCAATGGATAATGCAACTGAAAATGCCAAAGAGTTGCAAAATGATCTTAAACTTGAATACAACCGGGCACGGCAAAGTGCGATTACTACAGAAATTTCCGAGATAATTTCCGGTGCTCAGGCACTTGAAGAAGCGTAGAAAATTTTCAAAGAAAATTTTAAAAAATAAAATTCAATGATCAAATTTCAAACAAATCTTAAATAACAAGCATTAAAAGTTTCTTTATTGATATTTGTAATTTGCTTGAAATTTGATCATTGTTATTCGTGAGTTAAAAAGGAGAGGTGGCAGAGTGGTCGAATGCGGCGGTCTTGAAAACCGTTGAGGCTTCTGGTCTCCGGGGGTTCGAATCCCTCCCTCTCCGCATGTTTTATACGTACATCCTGAAAAGTGAATCGCATGGCACCTATTATTACGGCAGCACAGCTGACTTAGCGAAGCGGCTAACGCAGCATAATGCCGGCAGGGTGCGATATACGAAGGGCAGAATGCCCTGTAAGATGCATTACGCGGAGGCGTTTCCAACGCGCTCGGAAGCGACGAAGCGCGAGCATTATTTTAAAACCGTAGACGGATACACGTACTTAAAAGCAAATAAGGTTATTTAGGTATTATTATTTGAAGTTTTGACAGGAGTGAGGCTTCTGGCCTCGGGGGTTCTGCCGAAGGCATCCCCATGGGAGAATCCCTCCCTCTCCGCATGTTTTATACGTGCATCCTGAAAAGTGAATCGCATGGCACCTATTATTACGGCAGCACAGCTGACTTGGCGAAGCGGCTAAAGCAGCATAATGCCGGCAGGGTGCGATATACGAAGGGCAGAATGCCCTGGAAGATGCATTACGCGGAAGAGTTTCCAACGCGCTCGGAAGCGACGAAGCGCGAGCATTTTTTTTAAAAGCGTAGACGGATACACGTACTTAAAAGCAAATAAGGTT
>DATFJD010000249.1:0-5801 GCA_035269475.1 Halalkalibaculum sp. | reverse complement strand
TTTTGCCGGTGACCAGGGTGAACTTACTGATATCTATATCGCGGTTGCTTACGGAGACGGCTGCCTTTTTCTGCTTTTCCAGCGCCATTTTCCATTGGTACAATTCAGAAAGAGTGTGCTGAACTTTATTAAGCAAAGATTTAAACTTTCCCTGGTTTTCATATTTTTTTACTGATTCCATGTCATTCCATATCGTAAATGAGAGCATCTCTTGTTTGTTCTCCGAGTTATCAATCAAAAAGGAATAACGGCAGCCGGGCACATTTTTCAGTTCCGGCTGAATTTCATTGTGGTAAATTTTCTTGAACTCCTTTTCTTTTCCCGAAATTAGATTAAGCGAGAGCACGCGCAGATAGTTTCTGCTTATTTTCATCTCCTTGGAAAGGGGTTCCGGATCATTGGCCAGCTTATAGCTTTTCACGGTCGGTTCCTGTTTCACCTGTTCGTAATTCAGGGTATCGTCTTTTGAAAGCTGGATTTTCCACTCAGAACTTTCTTCCAAATAAGGCATTGCGATGTCAAGGTTTTTTTGGAAAACCCCGGAGTCGACATATGCCTCTGCTTCTTCCTTGCTTTGCCAGAGGGTGAGTGAAACCAGCTGGTCCGATTCCGATACGCTTTGCAGCAGCCCGGCAAACAGGCAGCCTGCCGTATCATCTAAAACCGGCATGATCTTGTTTCTGTAAACAGTTTCAAATTCATCTAGTACACCGGGTACTATCCTGGCCTCTACCAATCGCATCAACATAATTGGGAATTATTTTATGGTTTCCTTGAAAGAACCACCATGGTCATGTCATCAAAGGGTTCGGGGTTTGCATTATGTTCAAGACTTGCGCTAAATATATTATCCATAAGCTCATCTCCGCTGTTTTCATTTTCCTTAATCAAAAGCTCTTGCAGCCGCTCCTCACCGAATCTTTCATCATCTTCACTCCGGCTGTCGATTATTCCATCGGAATATATGATCAGCTTATCTCCGGGATTCAGCTTAACCGACTCCTCTTCATATTTTTGGTTGTCTATCACGCCTAAAGGAATTCCACCGGTTTTCAGGCGAGAGTAACTGTTGTCAGGATGCAAGAGAAAGGGATGTTCGTGTCCCCCGCTTGAATATTGGAAAGTGTGAGAAGCCGTATCCAGGATTCCCAGGAAAAAGGTCACAAATTTTTCAGTGTCGGTACTCTGGTAAAACTGGCGGTTGGCATTTTTCAGCAGCTTGCCGGGTGAAGGCTGGTAGATCACCTGCCCCCGCAACAGGGCCTGCAGGTTCGACATCAGCAAGGATGCCGGCATTCCCTTGCCGCTTACATCTCCCAGGCATATAGCCCATTTGCTTTCATCAAGCTTAATAAAATCAAAATAGTCACCTCCAACAGAACGAGCGGTTATATTTCTGCCGCAAAGCCCGTACCCCTCTATCTCCGGCTGCTCCTTTGGCAGCAGCTGTTTCTGTATTTTTGCAGCCAGCTCCACTTCATGCCGCATCTTTTTCAAAGCCTGTTCCTCTTCATGAAGGCGGGCATTTTCCACCACCTGTGCCGATTGGGTGGCAATGATAGAAAGCAGCCTCTGGTCCTGATCAGTAAATTCTTCATCCCCTTTTTTATTATATATCGTCAAAATACCGATCAGTTTAGACCGCACCATCAGCGGTGCGGATAGTAGAGAGTGGATTGATTCTTCCCACTGTACATTTCGAAAGCGGCTATCATTCTCCGGGTCATTGATCATGAGCGGTTTTTTATTGATCTGCATCCATCCCAGCAGGTTGCGATTGAGATGCACGGCAGAGTGCTTGCTGGAGCTGACCATACTCCTGACCAGGGTTTTAGCGGTATCCTCCTTGTCTTCATCAACCAGCGTAATGTCTCCCTGCTCCGCCCCGATAGACCGGATAGATCGTCCGATAATGGTTCGCATAATTTCTTCACTGTCAATACTGCCACCGATGTCAAGTGCAAGCTCATTCAGTGTAGAAAGTTCATCAACTGCTCTCCGGAGCCTTTTATTCTTTGCGGTAAGTTCCTGTATCTCCTCTTCGAGTTCCTCCAGCTTATCCCTATGTGATATATTTGACGTCATTGAACTCCCATTTAAAACAACATCTTATGATTAATCCTTTGGAGATGATGAATCAGTTCTCCCCTTCTCTCTTGTAAGTATCTGAAAAATATAAATTTATGATTTTTATATCCACCGGGTCAAGAAGGCGGCACGGCCTTTGAATAGTATCGATTAAAAAAACCGATGAGAGGCTCGGGCCGGGCTAAATGCTCAGGCTCTCCACGCGGCTTTTGGCCTCTTTTAAGGCTACAAGATCCTCGTCGCCATTTTCCCAAATGTTTATAAACTGCTCATAGTATTTGATCGCTTCATCGGCCTTTTCCTGCTGTTCGTAAATTTCCCCCAACCGGTAGTGGGCCATGATCCATCTTAGCTGACCTTCACTATTCAGGTTTTTTTCGCTGATCACTTTCCTATAATACTCAATGGCCTTTTCCGGCTCACCTGCTTTGTAGTAACAGCGAGCTAAAACCTCCGGTATCTCAACAATATTATTGGCAATTACCAGTGACTCTGTGGCTTTAGCGTAATTTTTTCTGGCCAATGCAATTTCACCTTTCACCAAGTGGTAAAAGGCCTGGTCTTCGCTGATATTTCTATTAACCCCTGAAGTGGCAACGATGTCGCCTAGGTTTTTTTCGATTCTGTTAAGAATTTCCTCTGCTTGATTAATCATACCATTCCGGGCAAATATTTGCCCGGACCTCGCAAGCCAGGATGGACTAAGTTCCATTTTACCCAGTAGCCTCTCTATCTCATCAAGCTGCTGTGAAAACTCAGAATCCATGCCTTTCGCTTTATAGGCTCTGGCCAGGTACATGCGATCGCGATACTCGCTTAATAGTATGCCGTTCGACCTGTTTAGCAATGCGGCCTGCTTAAAATAGTCGATTGCCTCTGAAAAATGACCTGTGTAAGTATTCAGCAATCCAAGAGAGCGTAAGCCTTTTGCTTTCTTATCTTTTTCCGAAAGCATGAGTTGAAAGGTTTCCCTGGCTTCTTCCAGCTTCCCCATTTTTACCAGCAGGAAGCCGTATTCATTGTTTACATATCTGCCTTTTTTGGCTTCAGGATTAATCTTGAAGGCACGCTGGTAATAACTCAGGGCCTGCTCGTTTTTATCAAGAGCCCTATAGCAGGTTGCTACATTTATAAAAGAACTTGGTTCATTGGGATTAAACTCTACCACCCTGCTGTAGGCATCTATGCAGTCCTGGTATTGTCCGGTTACCAGGTAGGCGTATCCCAGGCGCCACCATCCTGTGTAATCGTCGGGATACTGACTCAGATATGATTTATAATTCTCGATCGCCTTTTCCCTGTTTCCTCTCCAGTCTGCAACGATAGCCCTGATCCACAGTCGTTCACGCAGTGTAAGACGGTTCATCTCGTTGAGGGCTTTCTTAAAATGCTCTTCCCCCCTTTTTCTATTTCCATTTATATAAAAGTGCCTCCCAAGTTCGGCATGGGCCAGTGCAAATTTTGGATCAAGCTCTACAGCCTGTTCAACGAGATCATAGCCGGTTTCCTGATCATAAAGCCGCATCCTCATTCCTTCGGCATATAGCTTCAGTGCTTTCAGGGAGGAGGTTGTCGCCTGAACAATCGGGGTGTAGCTGTCAGAAATGCTGGAGGGCGACTCTCCCAGCATCAGGCGTATTCTCTTTGAGAACTGATCCATTGCTTTAAGTACGGCATCCTTGCTTTCTGCTCTCACAGGTTCAACCTCACGTGTGATATTTGATTCTGTATCCCTGATTTTAGCGGATAGCAGATAGGAGTCACCCTCCTGTTTGATGGCCGGTATAATAATAACGCTGACATTTTCTTCATCTGCCGCTTTGCTAACCACGTCCATGGTCAGGGTTTTTACCCCGCTGACCTCTAAATCACTGCTTAGAATATTGAGTACTTGCTGGCGGTCGTATAAGTTGACGTAGGCAGATTGGGATAGCCCTACTTCGAGTATGGTATTGAGAAACAGGCTGAAATCCTCTTCCTTTGTCTGGTTGTTAAAATCGGTTACCATGATCCAGTCTCGTTCTTCAAATGCAATCTTTTCTCTGGGCAGGATAAGCAATAAGCCCAGCGCTATGATTGCCAGTACTCCTAAAGCTGTCAGGGGTACCGGGGAAAACAACCGTTTTTTAAGGGCGGATACACTTCTCAGGGCCCCGGTTTGACGGGTTTTGTATCCCTTTGGGTCGTATATCGTTTTAAGGTCTTCATTTAGCTCTTCTGCGCTCTGATAGCGCTTTTCAATACTTTTTTCCAGGGCTTTGTGAATGGCATTAGCCAGCTTGTATGGCAGTTCCGGCTTCAGGCTGTTAATCCGTTCCGGTTCTTCGTTGAGAATAGAATAGATGACTGCCTGGGGATACTCACGCAGGAAAGGTTTTTTACTGCCGAACATTTCATACAGCACTACACCCAGCGACCAGATATCGGTGCGGTGGTCGACATGGCCTCCCTTGGCCTGTTCCGGCGACATGTAGGCGGTGGTACCTAGGGTGTCTCCGGTCTTGGTGATATCCCCGGTATTTTTGAATTTAGCGAGCCCGAAATCCATAACCTTGACTCGTCCCTCGCCGTCAATCATAATATTTTCCGGCTTGATATCGCGGTGGATAATATTCTTTCTGTGGGCGGCGCCCAGGGCTTCAGTGATCTGGATTGCGTAATCAAGTGCCGTATCGCTTGAAAGGCTGCCCGCTTCCATTTTCTCACGCAGGGTCTCGCCTTCAATGTACTCCATGACGATATACTGCCTGCCCTCATGCTCATCAACATTATGGATGGTACACACATTCGGGTGATTGAGAGCTGCGGCCGATTTGGCTTCGCGAATAAAACGCTGCTTATCCTTTTTTGAAGGGGTGGCGGATTCCGGGAAGAATTTGAGTGCTACGTGGCGATCAAGGTTGGTATCCAGGGCTTTGTAGACGACCCCCATACCGCCTTCACCGATCTTTTCAGTAAGCTTATAATGGGAGACCATTTGCCCGATCATATGCTAGCACCTCTATAACTCAATGTTATGGTGTAATAGCGTCTGATATATGTGAGATAAGCCGCTTCCCGGCATTGCCAATGCCTACATTTTACCAAAACCCGGGATGGATTCTTCCCTGTTCAGGCAATCGAGAACTCATGCATCTGCAGTATTACAATTATACACAAGTAAGGGCATAATATAAATTAATAAGGTTTCTTATTAACACGAATTGATAAGCAACCGGCTTCAAAGGTTATAATCTAAGGACCAGAGTGAGCCTGCCAGTAGGAATTATGCCGTCGAGTTCTAATTTAAAATTGTATCGTATCAGGATTGCCCTTGATGTTTCCGGTAGTACCGGATGAAGTCGGAAATGGCATAGAGCAGCAGGAAGGTGGCCACCAGGTAGGCTACGGAATCGGGATTCATGATAACCAGCAGGGCGATCACCAGCGTAATCACGCCGATTACGGCAAACTGGAATGCAAAAAGAAGCAGCAGTCCGAACAGGCCCAGAAATCCGGCGAAGGTGATGGGGATGAGTTCCGGAAAGATGAAAATCAGCAATCCGGCTACAATGGGGAGCGCCGAAAGCGTTGGGGAGACCTTGAAAGCGATAAAGATGATGCCCAGGAATACCAGGTAGCTTCCGGCAATCAGGTAAAGAAAGTTCGGGTAAATCAGGGTAAGCAGTCCGGTAATTAGCGCCAGGATGGCGTTCAGCATCTGGCTCTGCCGC
>DATFJD010000248.1:0-6197 GCA_035269475.1 Halalkalibaculum sp. | reverse complement strand
ATGTCTGGAGCCTGTTCCAGAATAAGATCTCAATTACCGGTTTCTCAGTTAGCTCCCCCAAATTACAGCTGATCAGCAATGAAAGCGGCGGTTATACCCTGGGTGAATCCCTGGCAAGAAAAGAAATTGTACAAGAAGAAGCAGGAGCAGAGACCCCCGGCTGGACTCCTAATATTGAGATTGTGGCACCGCAGCTCACCGTTACGAATGGGGAGCTGTTCATTGAGAAACTGTACGGGGACTATGCTCGTATTAATCTGCCGGAACCCCTCCGGGTGCGGAACATTAGCACCAATATGTTTCTGGAAGTCAGCGAAACGCAGCTTTTCTGGGATATAGAAAACCTGGAAGCAGACATTCTTAATGTTGAAGCGGGGAATATTCGAATCAACGGTCAGGTCTATAATGACGACCGGTTCCTGGAATTTAACGCGTTTAACCTGATGGCCGGAAATTCTGAGATCAGGTTAAACGGTGAGATCGACGGGGTCAACTTATACCGTGAAGATATTCCTTCACAGTTGCGAAAAGCGAGCTATGATATTGATGTCAGCTCTAATAGAATAAACCTTGAGGAATTCAAGGGGGTATTCACCGGCCTGCCGTCTATACCCAAACCCATAGAGTTTTCGGTAAGGACTGAGGGTATCATCGATTCGCTCTGGGTTGACGAATTTTCCATGGGAGTCGGAGATAGTTATTTTAGCATTAACGGGTTCTTCAGGAATCTTTCCAATACCGAGGATCTTCGGTATGAGCTCAAAATGTCGGAGGTGGTTTTACAGAAAAATGATGTGGAGATATTTTCCGGGCCACTTGATGAAAATCAGTTTTCCCTATTAGACAGCCTGCGTTTTGAGGGTAAGGCAAACGGCTCAAAAGACTCGCTGGATTTTGATATCAATGTTAATAGTCCAAAAGGGGAGCTGAGCCTTCTTGGCGGCACAAAGCTGACCGAGCCCTACAACTATAACGGATCAATAAGCGGCAAGCGGTTAAACCTTGCCGTGCTGTTCGGCTCGCGTATTGATTCAACGAGTTTAAATTTCGACGCTTCCATCAACGGTTCCGGTATAACTTTAGAAGAGGCAGTTGTTGAATTTAACGCCAGTGTATTTGAAAGTACGATTGATGACATTGCTATATCAAATCTTGACCTCGAGTCTACCCTGGTAAGCGGTTTCTTTGAGCAGGATTATACCTATGTTTCCGGGAATGAGACGGTCGAGGGTACCGGATGGGTAGATTTCAGCAGGGAGGTGCCGCGGCTGGCTCTTAAAGGTTATGCCCGGAATATTGATCTTTCAGGATATTCAGCGAAAGAAATAGTGCCCCCAAGCAGCCTGAACTTTGATTATAATATTGAATTGAGGGGAAGCTCAGCTGATAATCTGCAGGGCAGGGCCAATCTGGATGTAAAAGAATCGGTTATCAACCGGGATACGGTAAGAAGTCACCAGTTCTACGCTGATCTTGATTCTCCGGAGTTAAGCAACAGGACCCTGAGATTAACCAGCTCCATATTAGACCTTAATCTTGAGGGAAATATTGTTCCGACTAATATGATTAGCCAGTACAGGTACTGGAGTCGATATCTTGAAAACAGTTACCGGCAGGAAATCAAACTGGACTCTTTAGTGACATCAGATACAACCCAAATAAGAACGCAGCCTATGGTTCTGGAGGGTGAGTTCAGGGTTAAAGACCTGTCACTGATCCGGGATTACATTCCTGAGTTTCCCAGTGTTGAAACCAATACCGTTCTCAAGTTCAATGTAAACGCCGATGCCGAAAGAATGCTTCTCTCCGGGAGCGTAATAGCCGATAGCCTGAAATACAATTCGGTTGATTTGGGAAGGTCTACCTCACAAATGACGGCCAGTTTTCGGAGCGACCGGAAGATAAAGGAGTTTGCAAATATTGACTTTAAGACCGATATAGCCAGTATCAACTCTAACTTTATTGATGCGGACTCTGTAAATATAAATATGGCTTTGCGTAACGACTCACTCAGTTTTAATCAGAGGGCCGGGACTATCGGTAAAAATGCAAGAATGGATGTGGCATTGCGATCTGTGCTAACCGACACCACACTCAAGATTAGCATACCAGAATTTTTCCTGGGCAATGAAATATACGCCTGGCAAAGTGACGGTACGCCTCAGCTGGTCTATAACCGGGAAAATGATCTGGCCTTTAACCGGTTTCGTTTTAAAAACCAGAATGAATTCATTGAGCTGAAGGGAATTCTCAGTTCAGACAGGCAAGACTCTGTTCAGTACGTGTTGCGCCAGGTGAGCCTGGAACGGATTTCTGAACTGATACAGGGCAAGGTGAGTTTTGGGGGAAGGATGAACGGAACCCTGGTTACCAGGTCTCTTACCGACAGGCCATCTGTGCAGGGGGAACTTAACGTCAATCAGCTTACCATTCAGGATCGAATTATCGGGGATGCTGCATTCAGAAGCACCTACAACCAGCAAAGAGAGCGTTTTGATACCCGGCTCAGGGTACTCACCGATTCTACCAAGTACGATGATTACCTGGATCAGAATGATGAAATAGGTCAGGACATCCTGATTACAGGTTATTTTGTGCCGCCCAACCCTGATGTTGAGCAGGATACGATTTACAATTTTGATATCGATTTTAATGAAGTTGACATGTGGGTAGTTCCCTTATTTGCCGACAAGGTTTTCGAATCTATGGAGGGAAGGGCCAGCGGAGATGGTTACTTGAGAGGAAATCTCGAAGATGTTGACTTCAGCTCCGATTTTAATGTCTCTAACGTCTTTGCCAAGCCGCGTTTTCTTGAGACCAACTATTTCTTGAACGGGCATGTGATATTCAATCGCGAAACCGGCGTCATTATTGATTCTGTGGACGTTACCGATACCAAGGGGGGACAAGGAAAACTGTGGGGAACCATCGATCTGAATGATTTTGAACCCATTACCTTCCTTGATCTCAATCTGAGCCTGAATCAGCTGCAGTTTCTTAACAATGATTTCGGTCCGGATGTACCGTTTTTCGGAAGTGTTTCGGGTACCGGTGAAGTAAAACTCTCCGGCGCGAATACCGACCTTTCCCTGAGAACCATAAGGCCGCTGACCGTTACGGAAAATTCGGAGCTATCGATACCGCTTATTGAGGAAACAGAGCTGGAAGAAAGCAACCGTTTTATACAATTTGTTGAGGAGTTTGACTTAAGCCGAACAGAACGGCTAAGGCTTGGTTCCGGGCAGGTGAGGGGAGCTACGGTGAATTCGCGGCTTGAAGAGGCTATCGGAGAGCTGACCTTTAATGAACGCTTCAATATAGATTTACAGTTTAATGCACCTCAGCCAATTGATGTGAAGCTGATCTTTGACCCTGTTACCGGTGAGGTATTGACAGCGAACGGTACCGGCCAGCTGAGAATAACACTGCAGGATGAGGAGGTGCAGATGTTCGGCCGCTATAGTATTTCCGGGGGTAATTACCGGTTTGTGAGCGGTGAGATAATTTCAAGGCGCTTGTCGCTGGAGAGTGGTGGTGCCATTGTCTGGGAGGGTGACCCGGAGAATGCGAGGCTTGACATCAATGCCGTTTACAACGTAAGGCCGAATATTGCTAATTTAAGCGCAGCCGGGGCTTCTCAGGATAATACCCGGGAAAATGGCAGCGGACAACGGGTACCTATTGATTTGATTATTGAAATTACCGGTACGGTTTCTAGTGTGGAAAATAACTTCTATTTTAGGACATCCAACTCACTTGACTTATCTTCCAACTCTACATTGCAATTTGCACTTAATGAAATTAACCGGGATGAACAGCAAAAGTTTTTACAGGCTACCAGTATTCTGCTAACCGGGGAATTTATACCTTCGCAATCTTATGACCAGGCAACAACCTCGCTGAGCCAGAATTTAACCAGAGGCTCAACGGTTATTAATCCCCTGCTCTCAAACCAGGTTATCAGCCCGTTGCTTTCAAATCAGATCAATGCACTGCTCGACAGTGATGTAAGCCGTTTTGATATTGATTTTAACTTGAACGCTTATAATGAAATTGATTTGGGTGTTGCCCTGAGTTTGTATAATGACAGGCTTGTACTGCGACGCGAAGGACAGCTGACAGGCGGTGCGCAGGAAAGTTCTTTCGGTGAAAGAATCGGGGATCTGAATGCAACGTACAGGATAAACAGGGGCCTTTCGGTCACAGCCTTTCACAGGCAGGACCAAACCATCAGTAATGTGAGCCGAAGTTCAGGGACCGGTGATGTCACGCCGAGTGTTGATGGAATAGGCCTGGAAGCCAAGGTTGAGTTTAATACCTGGCAAGAACTGAAAAAACGAATTAAAGATACTTTTAATAAATTATTAGGAATAAAGAACAAAGATAAGAATGAAGATTTAGCTTCTAAGGAATCAGAAGAAGCAACAATGAATTAGAAAAGAAATTATTAGTTAGAATAGAATAATATAGATGTCAAATAATAAAAGAGAAACATACGAGGATATTATCCTCGATATTTTAAAGAAAAACCCTGAATCACATCTGCCATTTGGTGTGTTGCAGAATATTTTACAGGTAAACAGTAAGAAAGATAATAATAAGCTGAAGGGGGCAATCAATAGCCTCTTTGACCGTAACCTGATTGTTAAGAAAAGGGGAGGTGCCATACAGCTTTCATCCAACGGGGGAGAAGATTCTTCCGGCGGCATTACAGGCAAGCTGGATGTCAGCAGAAGGGGTACAGGCTACCTTATAACCGACCGGTTTGATGAGGATGTGGTTATATCCAACAAGCACCTCGGTACGGCTTTGCAGGACGATATCGTTGAAATTGAACTGTTTTCACAAAAAGATCGGGGCGGACGCCGCAAAGGTAAAGTTAAAAAGGTACTGGAACGTGGAAAAGATATTTACGTCGGCAAACTCAACCAAAAAGGTAAGAAGAACTACCTGATCCATGCGGATGAAAAATCGGCTCACACCGACTTTTTCGTACTGCCCGAAAATGTCGGGAAAGCAAGTGATGGCGACAAGGTTGTTTTTGAACTGGTAGACTGGGTACATCCCAAATCACTGCCCGAGGCAAAAATTGTTCAGGTTCTGGGCAAAGAGGGCAGCAATGATGCCAATGTATTGTCTATTCTGGCGGAAAACGATATCAAAGCTCCGTTTCCGGATGAAGTGGTACAGTATGCTGAGGATATTCCCATTCAAATACCCTCTAAAGAATACGAGCGCCGTAATGACATAAGAGACCAAGTGGTATTTACCATTGATCCGGAGGATGCTAAAGATTTTGATGATGCCATCAGCATAAAAATGTTGAATAATGGCAACTATTATCTCGGAGTACATATAGCAGATGTAACGCATTATATGCCGCGCAATTCGGTACTCGATAAAGAAGCCTATAACCGGGGCACCAGTGTATACCTGGTTGACCGGGTGATACCCATGCTTCCGGAGAAACTGAGCAACGGTGTCTGCAGCCTTCGACCAAGAGAAGATAAGCTGGCCTATAGCTGCTTTATGGAAATAGCCCCTAACGGGAAGCTGGTGAATCATAAAATTGAGGAAACAATTATTCACTCAAACCACCGGTTCACCTACGAGCAGGCACAGGAGGTGATTGACGGGGCGGATAGTGAGTTTTCTGATGAGATGCAGATTGCTTCAAAACTTGCAAACATTCTTTTGGATAAGCGATTCCAGGAAGGCAGCATCAAGTTTGATACACCGGAACCCAAGTTTGTACTTGACGATAACGGGAAACCTATAGACGTGATCCTAAAAGAACGCTTGTTCGCACACAGACTGGTTGAAGAGTGCATGCTGATGGCCAATCAGACTGTAGCCAAGCATGTAGAACAGCTGCGTCGCGAATCCAACAAAAAGAAAACCAAAGATCTGTATCCTTTCTTTTATCGTATTCATGACAAGCCTGACATTGACAAACTCAGAAATATTGAAGAAAATGTTAAACCCATAGGCATTGATTTTCGAATTGACAGTAAGACAATCAGCTCTAAAGCCATCAATACACTGTTGCAAGATGTGGAAGATACTTCACTGGAGTTGACAGTGAATGATTTAATGCTTCGGGCTATGGCTAAAGCGGAATACAGTCCGGACAATATCGGACACTTTGGCTTGGGTTTTGAACATTATTCACACTTTACAAGCCCGATACGCCGTTA
>DATFJD010000247.1:0-2587 GCA_035269475.1 Halalkalibaculum sp. | reverse complement strand
GAGATAGAACAGTATCGTGAAAAGTTCAACAAGGTACTGGATTAAAGAATGGACATGTCACTCAAAAGAATGCTGATTGAGCGCATCAAGGAGCTGGCTGAACCGCTCAGCCCCATATCAATTGATCATGCCACCAGCCTTAAAAAATTAAGCGGCATTAAATGCGTTGCTTTTGATTTTTATGGTACCATGTTTATTTCCGGTGTCGGCGATATTGGAATTGATGAGGACCGGGAAGGAGAAAGCGAAGAGATATTTCGCAATTCACTGGAAGCGGCAGGATTTACTGTTAATGACGTTTCAGCAGGTACGTACGGGCTTCAGGTTCTGGAGAAAACACTTGCTCGGCATAAAGATGAGGCAAAAGAGCGCGGAATTGCATACCCGGAGCCGGAAATCAGAGAGGTCTGGAAAGACACCCTGAAGGAAATGGCAGAACAATCGATGATATCAGGTTCTGTTGATGAATCTAGCATTGCCAAATTTGCCGTTGAATTTGAATTTCGAATTAATGCAGTTTGGCCCGTACCCAACCTGGCCGGGATATTGACCAATCTAAAAAAACAAGGGTTGGAGCTGGCAATTATTTCCAACTCCCAATTTTATACTCCCTTAGCCTTTGAAGCAATCATCGGCCAATCTCCCGAAAATTTCGGATTCAACAAGGACCTGCTGGTATGGTCTTATAAGTGCGGACGCAAAAAGCCTGACACGGATTTTTACGCCGACTTTGTTAATCGTATTCAGGAGCAAGGTATGGATCCGACAGAAGTTCTGTACGTCGGTAATGATATTAATAAAGACATTAAACCGGCAAAATACCTTGGTATGCATACCGCCCTGTTTGTAGGCGACAGCCGTTCCATTCGGCACGAAGAATTGGAGTTAAAACATCTATCCCTGTCTCCCGACCTTGTAATAGACCGGCTTTCGCAAATCCATGAATGCCTGATTTAGTAAATATGACGTACAAGTAATTATTGGGGCCTTCCTGTTTCAAAGTTCGAGCCACAATATTTGATAGGGTTTCAGTTCAATTGCCTTTCCTTTCTTTATGATATTTCCTGAGATCAGATCTTTCACGTCCTGATCGAGGTCGGCTAAGGGCTGTGCATCCACCCTTTGCAGGGTTTTCGCCTGACCGGTTACGTTAGCTACTACCAGAATTTTTTCATTATGATCTTCCCTGGTTCGCAGTAATACAAACAGGTCATTGTTTTCCTTGAGCACTTCCTGGCCTGCAAGTGGGGAAAAAGCCGGATGCTGTTTGCGAATAGTGATCAATTCCTTCAGCCTGTAAAAAACCCGGTGAGTCATTGAATCATCATCACTGAGCTTTTCGATCAATTTGCTGTACTGCCACTGTTTCCTGTTGATATCCCGTTTTTCCCCGGTTTGAGCCACCTGCTCATGATCATTCCGGGTTGCAGTAAAATTATGGATGTAAAAGGCCGGTAATCCCTGCAGACTCATCATGATAATCTGTGAACACATATACCGCCGGTACTGTAATTCAAGATCGTTATCCTCCAAGTCGCTAAAAGCATCGAAGTAGGTTATATTGAGCTCGTAAGGGCTTTTGGTACCGTCAGAATTGGTCTTGTAGGAAACATATCCCCCGCGTTCTTTGGCTCCTTCCACCAATCCGTAGAACTCTACCTCCGGTACCAGGCCTTCCAGCGGCCTGACTCCGATGCCGTCATGCGAAGATGTAAAGTTTAAGTACGTACACCCTTCGGGCGGTTCCGGAAGGTTATAGCACCATTCACGAAGATATTCGGCATTTTCAGTTAAAATGGCGTGCAGCAGCAGTGGCGGAAGGCTGAACTGATAAACCATATGAGCCTCATCTCCATTGCCGAAATAGCTTATATTCTCTTCAAAAGGAACGTTGGTTTCCGTAATCAATGCAGTTGAGTGATTAACGTACTCCACAATCTCACGGAATAGCTTGACAATTCTATGGGTCTCAGGCCGGTGAATTGAATTCGTGCCCAGGTGCTTCCACAGATAGGCAATGGCATCCAGGCGTATGATATTTATCCCTTTGGAAATGTAAAAGAGAAATATATCAA
Organism: Halalkalibaculum sp.; assembly: GCA_035269475.1. GTDB lineage: Bacteria > Bacteroidota > Rhodothermia > Balneolales > Balneolaceae > Halalkalibaculum. The sequence continues at coordinate 512 of DATFJD010000247.1, read as the reverse complement.
TCATCTCAAATAGAACGTCCGGATTGCTGAAATCCAGGTCAATCTGATCACTGCTGAAAGTCGACCAGACGTGCTTTGTACCCTCTTTTGTTTCTACCTCGGTAAGCAAGGGGGTACTTCTTGGCCTGGTAACCTCAGACAGGTCAGATTCCGGATCTACATCGAGGAAATAATCTTTGCCAGGCTTTTTACGTTCTAGAAAATTTTGGAACCAGGAGCTTTCACTTGAAATATGGTTAACGACCAGATCTGCCATGAGCTTGTATTCTGAAGCCAGTTCTTCAATATCACTCCAGCTGCCTAAATCTTTCCGGACCTTCTTATAGTCGATTACTGAAAAGCCCTTGTCGGATGAATAGGGAAAGAACGGAAGTATATGGAGGGAATTGAACGTGCCTTTCAGTTGCTCGTCCAGAAATTTATGCAATGATTGCAGCTTGTGATTTTTCCTATCCGCTTCAACAATCGAATCCCCGTAGGTAATAAGCATTGCATCTTTTTCTGACCAAAGC
>DATFJD010000246.1:0-2718 GCA_035269475.1 Halalkalibaculum sp. | reverse complement strand
AACCGTTTTTGAATTAGCCTGCTGTTATACTTTCACAAATAATGTAACCATATACGGGCGAAGTCGTCACACTAACGGTTAAAGTTATTTTAACAAATTCGGGGTTTACCATGCCATCATCGCCAAAGAAAGTTCTTATCGTCGAAGACAATCTAATTCTTTCCCTTCTTGAAGAGAGGCTCTTAAGTAAAATGGGCCACGAAGTAGTCGGCAAGGTAACCAGCGGTGAGAAAGCCGTGGAAGTTTTTAAAAAAGTGAAGCCCGATTTTGTCATTATGGATATCTGCCTGAGCGGCAAAATGGATGGTTTTGAAGCGACAAACAGGATGAGGGAATATGCCGATGTACCGGTTATTTTTGTTTCCGGCAATTCCGACCGATACGAGAAGATATGCCTTACCAAAGAGGGTTTTAATGAGTTTGTATCCAAACCATTCACCTATAAAGACCTGGCTGATCCTATAAACAGGATATGGACGGATGAGCCGTCAGCAAAGAAGGAAGTGGAAAAACAGTATTAAGTACCGTACGCTATTTCGGCAAACCATTGTAGCAACTCAATCCAACCGTACAGCTGTTTGAAAGAGAATAAATTCAGGCACACCGGACGCACTTTGTTGTCCAAGGCATAAATTTCAGCCTTCCGAAAGCAATTTCATCCCCGCACTTTGAACAATACCCGAATCGCTCCTCTCCGATGCGGTCCATCGCTCTCTCTAATTTCTGAAGCTTGCTCTTATTCTCCCGCAGTGATGCCTCATTAATGGTTTTATTATTGATAGCATCCATCCTCGATAGCCTGCCGATCGCGTTATCCGGTGCTACCGGTTTGGTAAGTTCTTTCAGATGCTCAATTTCATCTTCAGTCTCTTTAATGCGTTTGCCAATGATATCCTGCAGTTCGTTTCGCTCTTGCTGTGTCATAGTTTGATATTGTAAATAGGTTGGCCTTGTTTCAACTTAATTTATATGAACAAATTTATTATAATCATTAGCAGCTTTTATTAACCTACTAATAATTAGGGAGTTACTATGAAAAAATTTAAAACCTTCGGTTCGCTAGTTCTTTTACTAATAGGCTTTCAGCTGTCGGCTTATGCCCAGGGGAATGATGCCACTGCAAAGTTTAAGAAATATATTAACAATGTTGTGCAGAAAGTAGAGAAGGCGGAAAGCCCTGACCAAAAACGTAACATACTGAATAATTCTTTTGATAACATGATCGATACCTTCGATAAGGTTTCCGCTATGAAGGGAGTGTCAGGGGATGATAAAGCCGCCATCGAAAAGTTAAAGTCGACCATTGTGGAAAAGAAAAATGAACTGAACGGCAAAAATGGATTTGCCGCCGTGAAAAATAACCGGCTGAATAGTTTTGCCAATTATGTTCAGCAGGACCTTGAACAGGCCGATGAGACCATTACTATCAGTGTTACCGTATTGCTGCTGATAATAATCATATTACTGCTGCTGTAAACTAATTGCCTACACCGGTTTCTAATTATTAAGAGCGCGATTCCGGCCGCGCTTTTTTACTTATGAAGTACCTTAACTTTCAGTTCCCCTATTATTTATTTGCCCTAGCATCCGCTTTTTTAATTGCAGGCTGTTCCTCCTCCCGAAGCCTGTCGGATATCAGCGAGCAAGAACAATCGATTGAGGCTGACTATTCCATCGTGTATTTGATTCACGGAGACGCCGACTACCTGTATCACGACTCCCTGGGCACAGCCCGTCAGGCCGATGAAAAAGTACTGGCGGAGGCGGTTCGCGTAGGTGAACAAGCTGAAAATGGGGAGGTGCTGATATTTCACCAGCGTCCGGAAAGAAAAGTGCTATGGTTCTTCCCAAGAAAGGATCGACAGTTTCTTCACTACCGGCACGGCGAACTTGTCGAAAGAAAGCGCTACTCTCCTTCAGCTAAAACCGGATCCGGCGTATTCTCTGCCGAAGCCCGGCTTTATAAGAATTACGGAACCGCAGCTGATTCAATCGCAAATAGCATACTTCTTTATTTCGGTCATGAAATCCCCTATGAGAACGAGAGAGGCTACTACCGTTCGATGGCGGGAAAAAAAATGAATACAGGTACCTTCAGCCGGGGAATCAGCAGCCTATTGCCCGAAACCCGGGAACGTTTTGACCTGGTTGTACTATCCACCTGCAATAACGGTACGCCCGACATGGTCCATGCCCTGAAGCCTTTTACCCGCTACCTTATTGCCTCTCCTCAAAACTTACATCTTTCCCATATCGATACAGAGGAACTCTCGATGTTGGAAAACAATCCCGGTACAAAGCCGGGTAAATTAGCTGAAAAACTATCCCGACTGACCTATCGGCGCCTTACAAATACGCTAGAGACCGTTGTCTCCCTTTCCGTATACGATATGCAAGAGATAGATAGCTATATCCACCGGCTTGACTCTACCTACCGCAGCTATCTCAATACAGGCTCACCGGCTGAGCCCGGAACCGATAACTTAGATTGCGCCGCGCTTCCCATTTTTGGCAACCAAATAATGTTCTCTAGAGGGGTAAATAAACGGTACCGCCCGCCCCGCTTTGGCCGAAAAGCTGATCTTGAAACCCATTCAGGATGGGGCTGTAAAGAGCGAAGGTAATGATATTTTACCCTGCCCAGGCAGCTCTTTTTAATTTTATATTTTAGCGTATTTCCGGATCTGCCGATCGGGGCTTACCTCTTGTTTTGAATTT
>DATFJD010000245.1:0-5207 GCA_035269475.1 Halalkalibaculum sp. | reverse complement strand
GTCGTAAAGATAGTCGTCATTGAACCGCAACAGGGTCGACTGGACGTAGTTGATACGGTCCGGATTCTGTTTTATCAGATCAAGATACTCCTGAATTGACTCTTCATATTTGCCGGCTTTCATATAGGTGTTAGCCAGTTCGCTCGAGAGCACACTGGTATCGGAAAATAACTTGGCCGCGGCTTTGTAAGTTTCGATGGCAGGTTCAAAGGCTCTTCTATCGCGCATGGCTCTGGCCATAGAAAGGTAAATTTCCATATTGCGAGGATTCTGCTTTTTTACCTCCTCCCATATTGAGAAAGCCCGGAGCGTATCGCCGCTGATATGATAAATCTCACCCAGCCGGATGCCTGCCCGTGCCGGATAGTAAGACCGGTTTCTGGCCTGACGTGTGATCTCGATGGCAGTGTCATAGCGTTTCAGGTTGATGAGGCTTTCGGTCGCCTTTTCAAGGAATATATAGTTCTCAGGATTTTGCCTGTGGAGGTTGTTGAACATCTCATAAGCCCGCTCATAATTTTGGCTTTGAAGCATCTGGTTGGCAATAAAATAAGCGTTGCTATCCTGGGCTTGCGCCGGAAGGGCAGATATGCCAAATGTGAGCAGATAGAACGAAAATAGGGGAATTAAAAAGTATGAGTTTTTATTTTTCATGCTTCGTTGCGTCGCTGTATTGTGATAAAACTTCGGGAGCAAAGTTTTTGAGGTGCCGGTATAATGCATGTAAAGGGAGCCCTACTACATTATAATAATCACCCTCAATCCTTTTTACAAAGATTGCTCCCCAGTCATCCTGAATTCCATAACTTCCTGCTTTGTCCATCGGACTTCCGTCATTTACATAACTATCAATTTCTTCACGGGATAAATTCCCAAAATAAACTTTTGTCTCTTCCACGAACGTTTTTTCTTGCAGGATGTTTTCCCGGTTGTCAGTTTTTACCAGCGCCACCCCGGTAAACACACTGTGACAGTTTCCACTGAGATTAGAAAGCATTTTTTTTGCCTCTTCAGCGGAATTCGGTTTGCCCAATATTTTTTCTTTGAAGACAACCAGTGTATCGGCACCTATGACAAGGGCAGAAGGTTTGCCCCTGGAAACATCGTTTGCTTTACGAAGCGCCAGTTTTTGTACGATAACGGAAGTTTTTTCGTTATCATTGTAGGTTTCATCGCATCTGCTTGGCTCAACAATGAATCTCAGGTTCAGCTGCTCGAGTAATTTTTTGCGGCGCGGGCTTTGAGAGGCTAATACAATCAATCGTTCAGTACTTGAAAATTAGAGTTAATAAATGAGGATAAGATTTGTTATCCTTTCGATTGTTAAGAACTTCGATTCAAAATTCAAAAATTTAGGAAAATGGCAAAACAGCAGGAATATAAATCAGATCAGAATAAAATGTTGTTCAGTGCCTGGAATTATAAAGTTCTGGCCATAGGCCTGTTACTTGTGATTGCCGGTTTTGTAGCCATGTACCTTGAAAATGAAGTTGAAGGCTTTATTTCTTTATTTGTATCGCCCATCGCTATTATGGCAGGATACATCACTGTTATCTTTGCGATCATGAAACATGACAGGCAAACCGGACAGGCTCCGGAACACACTTCAGGTTAATGAAAAGTGGATCGTAAAGCGAACTACTTTTTTTTGCTTTCCTTAATTGCGGTATTTGTTTTACAGGCAACTGCCGGGGAACATATTCGTATTCTCACGGGTGCTTTTCTGTCTATATTATTTTGTGCTGCAGCTTTTCTTTTCCGCTGGTTGAGCCTTAGCGGCGCCTATGCCGCGGCCATTTCCGGTACTATTGTATTTGGTCTGGGGGGGATACCTGCGATGATAGTTTTGCTGGTCTTTTTTATAAGCAGTACTGTGATTTCAAAAAAATACACCCAGTCTTTAGAAGATACCCCGCACGCATATTCTGAAAAAATCAGGAGAGACGGTTTGCAGGTTTGGAGCAACGGCTTTTGGTTTACCCTCAATTTGCTGCTATGGTTTATTTTTGAGGCTGATGTAATTTTGATAGCGGCTCTGGGGGCAATGGCTTCTGCCACGGCAGATACCTGGGCTACAGAGCTGGGCAGCAGGCGCTTTAATGCAAATACCTATCTGATAAGCGGTTTTAGTAGAGTAGAACCGGGAACGGACGGGGGAATAAGCGTCCCCGGAACTGCCGCCGCACTGGCAGGCAGCCTGATTATCGCGCTGGTATCTATTTACGTATTTTCACTGAAGGCAATTTTAATATTTCCCATTTTACTGTCCGGATTTTTGGGATGTCTTGCAGATTCTTATTTTGGTGCGATCTTTCAGCAGGGAGAGGATACTAAAAACTGGCCCGGCATTCTGAAAGGCTTTACAATGCAACTTGATAACAACATGGTTAACTGGATCTCATCGGGATTCGGAGCACTTACAGCAATAATCCTTAAACTTATTTTGATATGAAAAAGTGGTACAAGCAGTTACATTGGCAAATATTGATTGGATTGTTTCTTGGACTTATCTGGGGATTGATTGCCAGTGTGTCGGGCCTCTCTACATTTACAGGTGATTATGTAAAGCCTTTCGGTACCATATTTGTCAATCTCCTTAAGCTTATTGCCGTTCCGCTGGTACTGGCATCTCTTATTGTCGGTGTTACCAATCTCAATGATGTCACCAAGCTCTCACGGATGGGCGGAAAAACCATTCTCTTTTATATGTTTACTACCGTTTTTGCCATTACCATCGGGCTTACGGTTGTAAATGTAATGCAGCCGGGTAAGGCCCTGCCTCAGGAAACTCAGGCTGAGTTGAAAGCCAGTTACAGTGAAAATATCGAAGGTTCAGAGGAGTCGGCCATGGAATTCAAGGAAAGGGGGCCTCTGGATTTTATCGTGGATATTGTGCCTCAAAATGTGGTCCAATCGGCATCAGATAATGGAAATATGCTGCAGATCGTATTCGTGGCTATTCTTTTGGGTATCGGTATTATTCAGATCCCAAAAGAAAAGGGCCGAATATTGATAAAGTTTTTTGACTCGCTTAATGATGTAATTATCAGACTGGTTGATTTCATCATGCTTACCGCACCCTATGGAGTATTTGCCCTGATGGCAGGTGTTATCGTTGATCTTGCCGGTGATGACCTGTCGAAGGCCCTTGACCTGCTGGGGGCCCTGGGATGGTACTGCATTGCTGTACTGATAGGCCTGATACTGCATGTACTGATTGTCTACTCCAGCCTGTTTAAGTTTTTCAGCAAGATGAAGCTGAAGGATTTCTTTAAAGCAATTCAGCCCGCTATTTTACTGGGTTTTTCTACCAGTTCAAGCTCAGCCACTTTGCCGGTGACTATGGAAAGGGTAGAGAAAAATGCCGGTGTAGATGAAGAAGTCGCCAGTTTTGTACTTCCTATTGGGGCTACCATTAATATGGACGGTACCAGTTTGTACCAGGCGGTTGCGGCCGTATTTATAGCACAGGCCCTCGGCCTTGATTTATCCATTGCTCAGCAGTTGACAATTGTACTGACGGCAACTCTTGCCTCTATCGGTGCTGCCGGGGTACCGGGTGCCGGTATCATTATGCTGGTCATTGTTCTTCAGGCTATTGAGATACCCGTGGAGGGCATCGCGCTGATTCTCGGCGTTGACAGGATTCTGGATATGTGCCGTACGGCAGTCAATATAACCGGTGATGCAGCGGTCTCGGTTGCCGTAGCACATACGGAGGGCCTGCTTGGTGATATGCATCTGGAGGATTGATACTTGCTTTATTTACCAAGGGCAGAAAAATCAACAATACCCGGAGTGCCGGAAACGTTTTGCTGCCAAATGCATTTAAAGCTTGTTAGCCGGAAACATTTCAAATCATACAAACTGCATGAATATGCGCGTTTTTCTATTGGCCTGTTTGCTCTTTTTGGCATCTGCCGGGAGTTTATCCGCTTTTACGGATACACCCGATAATTATGATCAAAAGCTGGAACGGGGTATCGAATACTTTTATCAGACGGATTGGGATAAGGCCGCTTCGATATTTGATGAACTGAAATCAAGTAATAGGGAGGATCCCCGGGCCTATTTCTTTCATGCAATGATTCCATTCTGGGAATATTTTTTCGGCGGCAATTCCTCCAGGGCAGCTTCCGGTTTCCTGGAACGCTCACAAAAGGCAATTGAAATAAGTTCTGAACGCCTTAATGAGAATCCATATGATACAACTATGGTTCTTATGCTAAGCGGCCTCTATGGCTATAGAAGTCTGGTTGCCGCCAGTGAAAAGAATTACCAAACGGCCATACAAAGCGGGATGACCGGTTTCAGGTACACGCGCCAGCTGCTGGCACTCGACAACGAAGATCCGAAAGCGCTGATCGGAAAAGGCATTTTCTACTATATGGTAGGCACAGTGCCTAAAGAGCTGCGTTGGGCAACGAATATGATGGGAATCAAAGGAGATAAGAAAGAGGGGCTAAGCATATTGGAAAAAGCGGCTACTTCAGAAAGTTATGTCAGCAATGATGCAAAGATGATTTTATCTTATCTATACAAAACTGAGGGTATGTACGACAAAGCCCTGAAGCATATTGAAGATCTTTGCAACAGGTACGAGGAGAATATCATTTTCCAATTCAACTATGCAGAAATTCTTGAGAAAAGTAACCGCCAGGACGAGGCCATAGAAGCCTATAAAGCCGTAGTGCAGCTGCAGAATACTCACCTCGGTACCCTTAAAGAGCAAAGCAGGGTGAAAATTCGAAATTTATGAGTTTATAGTGCTTAAAATTTAAAGCCAAATATCACAACTGTCCGAAACACGGAATCCAATATGGCAGTACAATCAAAGTAAAAGAGAACTGAATTTGCTGTGTATATCGCAGAGGTGGGCTAATTAGCGACCTGTGAATCGAAAATACAACCAGCGTAACTCAGCGAAGAAATCAGCGCACCTTTGCGAGAAACAGCGGGGAGAGGTTTTAAACATGTTAAACAATCCACCTTTATCTTAGAAAAATAATTGATTTTTAATGATCAAAAATATTTTGGACAGTAATGGCTAAATATGCTTAAAATTATTTGATTTAAGTATAAAAATGGCTTAATTAATTATGTGTAAATATGAATCAAAACTGATATCTATCGAATAGATTAACGTTACTGCCACTTGGAAATGGGATACACGCTGCTGCGCACAACATCTGGAAAAAGATTCGCCT
>DATFJD010000244.1:0-2469 GCA_035269475.1 Halalkalibaculum sp. | reverse complement strand
ACGATAGTATCAACTATTCAGACGCCTGGGTTGAAGAGCCATACGAATGGGAATACCCGTACCGATTAGGAGTTAAAAGAAATTACAAAAACGGGATCTACAATGAAGTTCAGATTCAGATTGATTTATTCCCAAAAAGCAACGGTACCACCGTGCAGTACCAGGTCTGGATCAAACCCGGCAATGCGCTGCTTTCCTATTTCGGTATCCTAAAACTCAAAACTCTTATTCGCAGCCGGCTTAAAAAATATTTTAAAACCTGTGATGACCTTTGCAGAAAGGATTGGCTGCCCTACAATCAGGAAGTTGAGAAAAAGCTGGCTTCCGGTTCTCGAAGAAGGCTCAAAGCCATCAAAAACAATCTGATTGAACAGACCGGGAAAAAAGATATTGTTACTGAACTGATTGATTTCATAAATCGTGCCGATGAGATTGACCTGCAGCATATCAAACCGTTGAAACTGGCCCGGCAGTGGCACGCCAAGCCCGATGATGTTTTGAAGGTCTTTTTGCATAGTGTCAAAGCCGGCCTGTTAAACTTTAACTGGAACCTGACGTGTCCCGGCTGCAGAAAAACCCAAAAAACCTGCAAGACTCTTAATGAAATTCACGAACCAATTTACTGCTACTCATGCAACGAGGAGTTCAGCGTAAACTTTAACCGGTCGGTTCAGCTGACTTTCAAGCCGAATCCGCTGATCAGAAAAATATCCGGCAAAAGCTATGCCCTCTCGCACCCGCAAATGACTCCTCATGTTGTCGTTCAACAATACTTGAAGCCCGGCCAGAGACGGTATGTAAAGACACAACTTCAGGATGGTATTTACGAACTGAAGGCATCAGATGCTGAAGGCGAAGCTACTTTATATGTTTCTGAGGAGGGTCAGGACACCGTTAGAGTGAGGCTCACAAAACTAGGCATTGACGGGGAAGCACAAATTGTTAACCAGCCGAACCTGATTCTCGAAAACAGTACTGATAAAGATCAGCTCTTTACCATTCAGAAAACAACCTGGGACCCGGAAGAAGTGACCGCTGCCCATGTTACTTCCTTACAGGTATTTAGGGACCTGTTTGCCCATGAGGTCTTGCGTAAAGGAGAAAAGATTGCTGTTGACCAGCTAACGCTGATGTTTACCGACCTTTTTAACTCCACGGGCATGTATCACCAGGATGGGGATAATCATGCTGTGGGCCGTGTTATCGAGCATTTTGACATTTTACACGATGCCGTTGCCGATCAGGGAGGCGCTATCGTCAAAACAATAGGAGATTCTGTGATGGCGGTTTTCAGCAACCCTGCACAGGCATTCCGCGCCTTTTCCGAAGCGCAGAACATCATTTCCAAAGACAAACGATTTGACAAGTCTTTAAAACTTAAAGCCGGTATCCATCAGGGCAGCTGCGTAGCGGTTAACCTGAACAGTAAAATTGACTACTTCGGGTCTACCGTTAATATGGCCTCCCGCCTGGTTGATTATGCCGATGAAAATGAGGTTGTAATATCTGAAGTGGTATCTTCAAACACGGAAATGCAGAAAATTCTGAATGAACAAAAGTTTCGCTACACCACTAAAGAAGATTATGTGCAACTGAAAGGCTTTGACAGCCAACGCTTCATTGTTCAGCACGTCAGGATGGAAGCCCCCGCACTTCGGCTTGTCGTATAGTATCCGGCTGCTGCTTTATTTTACCCTTTCCTTATAAAACTGCGAATCAACCGGACGATATTTCTGTTTATCTATTCCTTAGCTAACAATTTGTTATTCTTGGATCTACTAATCCAAAAATCCGGGAAACGTTAACCAACTACTATCGTATGAAAAGCTATAAAGATGCAGATCCTCCTATCGCCCACAGTTCAACCAAAATGAGCCGAAAGAAAAATGTAGCGCTGATTGCGCATGACCATCGAAAGTCTGACCTGATTGACTGGTGCGAGTATAATTCGGAACTGCTTGGCAAGCATAACCTTTACGGAACCGGGACAACCGGCAAAATGATCGCTGACCAAATAGGGCTGGATGTACACCGGTTCAACAGCGGTCCGCTGGGCGGGGACCTGCAAATCGGGGCAGCCATAGCAGAACAGGAAATTGATGTGATGATATTCTTCTGGGATCCCCTGCAGGCACAGCCTCACGATGTCGATGTCAAGGCACTGCTCAGAATCGGGGTGCTATACAATATTCCCATGGCCTGCAATCGCTCATCCGCCGATTTCATGATTTCATCGGATCTCATGGACGAAACCTACGACCGTTTCCTGGTAGATTACAGCAATCGATTTTCCAAAGACATAGAAGAAGAAAAGTAATTTATGACTGATTCTTCCGATCAAAACAGACTTGCAAAAGAGAAAAGCCCATACCTGTTGCAGCATGCCGGCAATCCGGTAGACTGGTATCCCTGGGGAGAAGAAGCTTTTGAAAAAGCAAGGGAGGAAGATAAGCCTATATTTTTATCCGT
>DATFJD010000243.1:0-2552 GCA_035269475.1 Halalkalibaculum sp. | reverse complement strand
CTGGTAATTTGTTCGATATCTAAGGCCACAATGGATAAACGGGAAATATCAAATACCTGCACCCAGTTTGGGGAGCTTAAATCTGTTGAATAGTCGGCAATGAGATTGCCATCAGGTTTTACCAGCTGCAGGTCTATGGAGTATTTCTGGCGGTCTTCAACAATGAGTTCTTCAATGGTATTGGTAAATTCCGACTGTATAAAAGCTATCCTGTTATTTAAATCTCCGGTTGAAATTCCGCGCAGCTGCTTCTCCAGCTCGCTTAAGATATCAGCGGTCAGGTTACGAACTTCCGGATCTTCATCTTCAGTAAAGGCAATGGCACGATCTTTCAGGGTCAGGTCCTGTTTTTCCAGTGAGCTGTGGTAGGTTATGGCGGTTCCGATAAGCGCTAGAATGAAAGTGGCAACCACAATCGCCCGAAGCGTAGAGAGCTGATCCATGAGCGACGGGTTGTTGATATAGGCGTAGGCGGTTATCAATATCACTGCAAAGTAGATGATACTAAAAACCAGGGCCCAGTTTAACTGAATAACCTCCGGTATATATAGCTGTGCTACCAGCAGCGCTATCAGAAACCCGGTAGTAATGAGGGTGGCGATGAGCTTTCTCTGGTCTCTGCCCGACCTAATGAGAAACCTGTTCAGTGAGGTCAGAATGAGGCCGGTAGAAAACAGCATCAGGCCGAGAAAGAGATAGTAGAATAAAGTAGCTGCCGGCGGGATGATCTGAAGATTCATCAGCAGTATATCACTGTTCTCGCTGACCATATAAGACTGGTAAAAGGTACCCAGAATTGCCAGTATATTTATCACGCCGGTCGCCAAGGCGATTAGAATCGTCGTAGGATACCAAAACGATTCCAGATGCATTCTCTCTTTATTCAGGTTTCTGCTGATGGCAAATGCACCCAGGAATATGAATATACCGTCGCGCCCGTAGCTGCCAAGCAATCGGTAGGTTTCGAGAAGGCCCGCAGAGATATCCGCTCCGAATATATCGGATATCCAGCGCTGCGGTATATCCAGGTAAAAGCAAATCAGCCAGCCGGAAATAACGATTGCAAACTGTAAGATCAGTGACTTCCAGCTTGTGAAAATATCCAGCGAGAAGAATAGAATTATGCCGATGCACAACAGGCTGAAAGCAATAAATATGGATCGCCAGAAACGAGTATCCTCTAACCAGTTGGAATGAGCATTTTCAAGCTGGCCGGGCAGGGCATAGGCCGTGCCTATAGAGTCCTGATTTAAGCTTTTCAAAGCTTGCTGCTGAATGGCATTACCGGGCGGAGCATTAAAGAAATTAAAGCTAACCGGATAGTAAAGAACGTTTGATACTGACTCCAGTAAATGGTATTCGTTGCTTTGGCCGATAGGAAGAGCGTTGGTCTGCTCTATACGGGAAGTAGTATACAGCCGGTATACCCGGGTATGTTGATTCTCGGTTTCAAAGGTAAAACTCGTTTCATAGAGCCAGAAAATCACATTGTTTTGCTTCTGCACCGATAGGTTCTGGCTTTGTCCGCTGCGGATAGAGGGCAGAACGTCAAGTGTAAAATTACTCCATACGTAAGCCGAGTCATTTCGTGTGAGGGAAGCCCCCCACAATGATGAGTAACTGTTAAGCGTGTTGTAGATGGTGCTGCGGGTGGCACCCTGTCGCAGCTGTCGTTCGACAATGCCGGATAATTCGCGGCTTTCTTCGTAAAAGGTGCGCTGTTTCTCATTGAACAGGTTGACGGCATTATCAATGCTTTCACTGATAAACTCGGTATTGATTTCGGATACCGGTTTTATGGAATACCGCCAGCCCTCCAGCCCCAGTCCCGCAATAAGCAAAAATAGCAGGGTCCAGCCCAGGGTTCGGTAGGGATGCTTATGAGTAGGTTCGCTTTGATAGTTCATCGATTGAATGCCTTTAGCTTAGCAACAGCTAAATATGAGCGGAAATTAAAGCTGAATCAAGTTGGGTATATCCGATTCGGACTTGCCCTGCAGTACGCCGATGATGGCATTCGCGGCAAGCATACCGATAGATTTTCTTGAGTGATGCGTTGCACTGGCTATGTGGGGAGTGATCACGCAGTTCGGGGCATTCAGGATTTTTGGATGAACCTCGGGTTCATTTTCAAAAACATCCAGTCCGGCTCCTCCTAATGTGCCTGAATGCAATGCCTCGGCCAGGGCTTCTTCATCAATAACAGGGCCGCGTGCCGTATTAATTACTATGGCATGGCTTGGCAGAGCTGCCAGTATATCCCGGTTTATAAGGTGATGTGTCTCGTCGGTCAGCGGACAGTGAAGACTCAGCACATCAGCCCGTTCAGCAAGTTTCCTGACGCTTTTTATATATGTGACATCCAGTTCTTTCTCCAGCTCTTCTTCTACCCGAGACCGGTTATGGTAGATGATGTTCATGCCGAAAGCCTTTGCGCGGCGCGCCAGGGCAGTACCAATTCTTCCCATTCCCACAATGCCCAGGGTATTGCCGTTAAGCTCCATGCCTAAAAAGCCGAGCGGCTCCCAGCCTTCAAACTTTCCTTCTTTAAG
>DATFJD010000242.1:0-5088 GCA_035269475.1 Halalkalibaculum sp. | reverse complement strand
CCGTTTTCTTCATAAACCGCAGGCATCAACGACCCCGGACTGATATTATAGTCAGGCTCAAAAAATTCATCCCGATGAGTTGAAACATCAAACTCTTCTTCGATAGCTTCTTTTTCACTGTGTCTGGCAAGTCGTTCACTCATTACAATCCTGTTGTTTTAAATTTAATTTGCTGATGGTGATAAAGAGGTATTTATTCTAACCAACTTATAAAGATAACAGATTGTTTCGTGGCTATGAATATTTTTGTCAATCCCGACGACCAAAGACTTAGGGCAGGCTGGCGGATTTTCTTGCAGTTCATTCTTTTTATGCTGCTGGTTTTTGGTTTGATGATTGCCAAAAATGTGCTCATATCAGGATCATTGAAACTATACGACGCTCTTCTGATGGGTTTTGCAGGCATCCTCAGCGTCTGGGTAGCCGCACGGTTATGGGATAAGCGTCCGCTTAAAGACTACGGCCTTGGCCGGGACGAGTTATGGTTTAAGGAGCTGGGCTTCGGTTTGGCTCTCGGGCTGGCGGGGATGGCCTTTATTTTCGCTGTAGAATGGGCGGCGGGATGGATTGAAATTACCGGTTTCGGGTGGCAGCGCTCATCCTCCATTCCCTATTTCGTGTGGATATTCAGCTACTTCATCGCCATGATTATTATCGGTTTCTATGAGGAGCTCATCTTCCGCGGCTACCAGATCGTAAACCTGGTGGAAGGTTTCTGCTCCAAAAGGATCAACCTTTACCGGGCTTCCCTGATAGCCGTTTGTATAAGCTCCGTAATTTTTGGCCTGCTTCATGCCGGGAATCCCAATGCGACGGTGATTTCTACTGTCAATATCGTATTTGCCGGGGTAATGCTGGCTGTTCCCTTTTTGGTTACCGGGAGGCTTGGTATTTCTGTGGGGATCCATATCTCATGGAATTTTGTTCAGGGAGGCCTGTTGGGTTTTGCCGTCAGCGGGACCCCATTTCGGGGTTCTCTGATACAGATCAGTCAGTCGGGAGACGACTTTCTGACAGGCGGCAACTTTGGTCCGGAAGCAGGACTCCTCGGTATATTAGGGATGCTGGTAATACTGACAATTTTTCTATGGTATGCACGTAGAAATAGTGAAGGCTTAGCGGTTCATTCATCCTTTAAAAATGGTTCGCCAAAATCTGTGAATCAGGATGAGTGAAGGCCATAAGTTTTGTATATTCTTCTACCTGATGGACATCGCTTGATTTTGAAGTGATGCACAAGAAGTAAAATGATAATAAAATATAAAGGTGAGAACGTTGAAATTTGATGAATTAAACTTAAACCCTGCTGTTCTAAAGGGGTTGAACGACTTGGGAAATACGAACCCCACTTCCCTTCAAGAAACAATAATTCCTGCATTTCTGGATGGTAAAAACGCTTTTGTAAAAGCCGGTGACATTCAAGGCAAAGTTGAAGTTATATCCATAACCACCGTTGATACCATTTCAAAAAATGAGGATGATGAAGGTACGCTTGTACTCATTCTGACACCCAATCCAAAAGGCGCCCATCATATTGTCGGGCAAATCTCCGAACTGGCTAAGCACGAGGAAGTAACCTCAGCCTCTATCGATATGGATGGCGAGAGGGAAGCACAAGAACAGGCCGTAGTTAACGGTACTTCCGTACTGGTGGCCAATCCCGGAAGGCTTCTGGATATACTGGAGGATAACCTCTTTGTTTTTCGCAATCTAAAGTTCATGGTTATCGACGGCCTGGACGAGATGATTGATATAGGCCTTGAAGAGCAGCTTAAAAAGATCAAAAAGCGAGTAATGAATGAATCGCAAAAACTGTTGTTCACCAATGAACTGAATAACAAGGTCAAATCATTAGCCGATCACTTCCTGGAAAGCCCTGCACTGGTAGGCTTCGAAAACCTGGGCTCAAATGGGCAGACGCTGCAGGGTCCGCCCGAAGTATCCAAGGATCTCAGCCAGGGTTACATTAACGTGCCAAGCCGGATGAAAATCACCACCCTGATGGCGCATATAGAAAATACCCCGACAGACAAGTGCGTGATTTTTACCGCCTCCAAAAGAGGTACCGACCGGCTGTATCGTATCTTCAGAAAGAATAACCTGAAGGTAACCAGCCTGCACGGCAAACTGTCTGACGAGAAACGGTCTCAGCGATTTGCCAACTTCACTAACGGTGACGTTCAGTACCTGTTGGTATCCGATATCTCAGCCAGTGAACTGAGTATTGACAAAGTTACCCAGGTTATTAATTACGACGTGCCTAACGAGCCTGATGAGTATAAATACCGTGCAAACCTGGTAGGAGCAGGTAAAGCTTCCCGTATCGTCTCACTGGTATCCAAGCAGGACCAGAATGATATCAGGGATCTGAAAAATGAAATCGGACAGTCACCCGAAGAACTTGCCCTACCCGATAAAGTAGTCGAAAAACTAGAAGAACGTAAACAGAAAGGCGGCAAGAAGCAGAAAAAAGGCAGCCGTCCCAAACGCGGAAGCGACAAGGGCAAAAAAGAGAAGAAACAGCGGGATAAGAAGAACAAGATGGAACTCCCGCGTCCCAGCTATGAGAAACTGAGCGGCGGACGCACCGGTGAAGAAGATGAGCGAACCGGCGTAGTAGAGTTTTTCAAGAAGCTGTTTTCCTGATTTTCTTGGTTTAATTAATTAAAAAACCCTCCAAGGGTTTGAAACCTTGGAGGGTTAATTTTTTTATTCTAAAGTTTAATTAAAACTAGGCCGTCATCTTTTCTTTTTCGCTCGCAGATGCAAATACCACATCTTTAATGGCTTCAAAGCCCTTCAGCGTTTTCTCAATATGCTCGTCCGTATGAGAAGCCGTCGGAATCAACCTGATCAGCACCGTACCTTTCGGCACTACCGGGTAAGCAACACCGCTTACAAATACACCGTGCTCTTCTCTGAGTTTGCGCATGATAAGCTGACACAGCTCGGTGCTACCTTCCGTTAAAACGGGAGTCACCGGACATTCGGCAGGCAATACATTATATCCCATATCGATAAGTCCCTGCCGCAGTTTGTTGGTGTTTTCCCAAAGCTGTTCTCTCCATTCAGGATGGTCTTGAATAAGTTTGAGGCGTTTGCGCGCTGACTCCACGATAGGCATAGGAACCGACTTTGCAAAAATCTGGCTTCGGGTATTTGCCTTCAAAAATTCAACGACACGCTCTTCGGTTGCAACAAAAGCCCCTATCAGTGCAAAAGCCTTTGCAAAAGTACCGAAGTAAATATCGATGCCGTCCTGACAACCGAGGTGCGTTCCGGTTCCGGAACCGTCTTTACCCATTGTACCAACACCGTGGGCATCATCAACCAGGAGCCGGAAAGGATATTTCTCTTTAAGCGCAATAATCTCATTTAAAATACCGAGGTCACCGGTCATACCGAAGGCACCCTCAGTCACAACCAGAATTGACGAATTCGGCTTCTTGTTGCGGTGGGCTCTTTCAAGCTGTTTTTCAAAACTTTCAATATCATTATGCTTGAAGACCGATTTATCAGCCATTGCCAGCTGCTTACCGTCTACAATACAGGCATGACTCAGTTCATCATATATCAGAAAGTCATTGCGGTCAACCAAAGCGTGGATAACGCTCATAATTCCCTGGTAGCCATAGTTCAGCAGCAGCGCAGAAGGCTTATGAACAAAATCAGCGAGTTCCCTTTCAAGTGCTTCGTGCTGATCGGAATTACCGGTCATCAGCCGGGCTCCCATAGGGGCACTGAACCCGTATTTGGCAGCCGCTTCTGCATCATATTTTAAAACTTCTTCTTTGTTTCCTACACCCAGATAGTCATTGATACTCCAGACAATAACATCTTTGTCATTAAACTTCATTACCGGACCGAGCGGGCCTTCCAGCTTGGGATAGGTGTAATAACCGTATCCTTCTGAAGTAAATTCGCCGAGGGGGCTTGGCCTGTCCTGAAGTTTGTCAAATAAATCCATACCCGTTCACTGTGTTTCTAATGTTCGAATTAAGATGAGTTTTCGCATAATTATCGGCCGTCGCAGCCTTGTAAAAAGATTTTAAAAGTAACCAAAATTCGCCGTTTCTCAAAAACGATTGTATTTACAAGTTTGTAATTAGAGGCCTTATACTTGGTGTCCTTTGGGCCAAATATAGGTGATATTTTTCGCAATTACCCACTAATGAGCAGATTTCCTTTTTGTTATATGGCTAAAACGGATAAAATGATCCGAATTACGGTACACGGCTCGCTGAATGATTTTCTTCGTGATGAACCGACAGGTAAGAGTTTGCTGACTGCTGATTTTGAACTGAGCCCCTCTGTCAAAGATCTCATTGAATCAAAGGGTATTCCGCATACAGCCATATTTAAGATTGTGGTTAACAGTGTACCCGAATCGCCGGATTATAATGTTACTCCCGGTGACAAGGTTGAAGTGTATCCCTTCGAAAAGGTTGCCTCCGGTAACTTTGATCCCATTTTTTCAAGTCCTTATGCCTTTATAGCCGACAGCCATTTAGCCAAACTGGGCCGTAATCTGAGATTATTGGGACTGGATACCCTTATTAACGAAGACAATGACGACCGGGAAACCATCAGCCTGTCAAACAGTGAAAAGCGGATGATACTGACCCGGGATCTCAACCTGCTTCAGCACGGCTCTACACGCTACGGGTACTGGGTACGTTCTGAGGATCCTAACGTCCAACTGGAAGAGATCCTTTCTCGTTTTGACCTGAAAACCCATCTTCAGCCCTTCAGCCGCTGCATGTCCTGCAACGGTACCCTGGAGGCAACAGCATTAGATGAGGTACGTGATCAAGTACCTCCAAAGGTCAAAGAATGGTGTGACCAATTTCATCGCTGCAGCAATTGCGGAAAGGTTTATTGGAAAGGCTCGCACTACGAGAAGCTGAAAGAGAAGGTTGATAGGCTAATCGAGAAAATGGAGAAGTAGGACCACTTTGTGGCAATAAACGATGTCATCCCGAACTCCGATCCGGAATCTATGAAAAAGATTGGATCAACATTGTTATCTTAACTTCTGCAATGGATCCTGATCCACCAGCCGGGGTTCAGGATGACAACGTCTTTTCC
>DATFJD010000241.1:0-4383 GCA_035269475.1 Halalkalibaculum sp. | reverse complement strand
TGCCGGTTTAGTGAACCCCAGGTCCGGTAAGCCACAGTAGGTTCCGGGAGTTCATGTCCGGAATCGGTGACCAAAGGATTTTCAAAGGTTATCGATTTAATTTCTGACATTGCTAATTAGGTATTAATTAAAAGACATCCCGATCCTCCCGCAGGGTGACCGGGATGAGTTATGTTAGGCGCTCACCTTTATTTTGCTGAAGGCAATTTCAAAGTCTTCGATGATATCGTCGATATGTTCAATACCTACCGAAACCCTGATCAGATCGTCGGTTACGCCGCCGGAAGCCTGCTCCTCGTCGCTTAGCTGCTGGTGGGTGGTAGATGACGGATGAATGACCAGCGTTTTTGCATCGCCCACGTTTGCCAGGTGGCTCGCCAGCTCAACATTTTCAATGAAGGTTCGCGCTGCCTCGAAACCGCCTTTCACTCCAAATGTCAGTACTGCGCCAAACTTACCGTCATTTAGATATTTCTTTGCGCGTTCATGATAAGGGTGGTCCGGAAGTCCGGTATACTTAACCCAGGAAACGGCATCCTGTTCTTTCAGCCATTTAGCCAGTTTTAAAGCATTTTCACAGTGTCGCTCAGTGCGAAGTGAGAGTGTTTCCACTCCTTGTAGAAGCAGGAAGCTGTTAAAAGGAGAGGGTGCCGAGCCAAAGTCCCGAAGCGCCTCAACGCGGGCTCGGATGGCAAATGCTATATTTCCGAAAGGTCCGTCAGGGCCGAAGGTATCCCAGAAATTAAGTCCGTGGTACGCGGGCGAAGGTTCGGTAAACAGCGGGAAATTGCCGTTGCCCCAGTCAAAGTTTCCGGCATCCACGAGCACGCCACCGATACTGGTACCGTGACCGCCTATCCACTTGGTGGCCGACTCTACCACAATGTTGGCACCGTGTTTAATAGGCTGGCAGATAGATCCGCCTGCCCCGAAGGTATTGTCAACGATCAGTGGTATGCCATGCTTTTTGGCAATATTGCTGAGTCCTTCAAAATCCGGCACATTGCCCCTTGGGTTACCGATCGATTCTACATACAAGGCCTTGGTGTTCTCATCAATAGCGGCTTCGTACGCTTCCAGCGTGTCATCTTCTACAAAGTTCACATCGATGCCCAGACGCGGAAGGGTAACCTTGAACTGGTTGTAAGTTCCCCCGTACAGGAAGCTGGTGGATACGATATTGTCACCCGCCTGTGCGATGGTGGCGATGGTTAAAAATTGTGCCGACTGTCCGGAGCTGGTAGCTACGGCTGCCGCCCCGCCTTCCAGGGCTGCGATGCGTTTTTCAAACACATCGGTGGTTGGGTTCATGATTCGCGTGTAAATGTTGCCAAACTCTTTGAGGGCAAAAAGTGTGGCCGCGTGTTCGGTGTCGTCAAACTCGTAAGAGGTTGTCTGATAAATCGGTACCGCCCGTGCTCCGGTAGTAGGGTCGGGCTCCTGGCCTGCATGAAGCTGCAGGGTTTCGTATTTAAAATTGCGTTCTTTTCCGTTATTACTCATGGCCTTTTGGTTATTGGTTAATAATTATTGGTTATTCTGGTTTGATTCTCTTTTTGGTCTTATAAGAAACTGGTGATCCACTTTGATGCACCGGTTCTCAAAAAGGGGAATGCCTTCTTTTTCAGCTTTTTCTTTCTCCTGTGGATTCTTCCCGGTACCCAGCTGCAGCCATATGGCTTTGGGTTTGATTTCCAATGCCTGGTCAACCGCTTCGGGGATGAGTTCCGGCGGCAGAAAAATATCTACGGCACCCACGTCAAAGGGTATGCTCTTGAGATCGGGATACGCTTTTTCGCCAAGAATTTTGTCAGCCCCCGGGTTGACCGGTACAATGGTATAGCCGGCATTTTGCAGGTAGCGGGCTACAAACTGGCTGTCTTTATGAAAGCTTCGCGATAAGCCTACTACTGCTATTACGGATATCTCTTCAAGCAGCTTTTCCGCACGGTCCGTCTCAGCTGAAAGCTCCTCATTGGCTCTCATCTTTTTATCGTACCAGTTGTTAAAAGTTGACTTCATAATATTATGTTGTTCATGCTCACTTTTCTGTGCCTGCTGAAACAGGCAGCCGATCTCAATAATTCTTATTCATGAAAAAAGCCTCTTCCGAAATCCTCTGCTCCGGGAGACAGAAAAAGATTTCAGAAGAGGCTTTTTATATAGAACCAACCTCGCTGCTTATCTTTCTCCATGGTTACGGAGCAGGAAGTAGCACCTTCCCCGTCCACTAAAATAAGTGGGCGGATGGTTGCTAAGGCTTCACAGGGCCTGATCCCTCTGCCTTTCTCGATAAGAGTACTTTCAGTTTTTTAAAGAACAATAAACAGAAAAGTCCCTCGGCGAGAACCGAGGGACTTTTGAAACTTTTTTACAGACTTATGAAAAAGCTATCCCCCGGTGTATCCGTTGCGCATACACATGGAACAACAACAAGGGCTGATATTTCTGAAAAGTGTTTTCATAAGTGGTTTAAAATCTGTGGTTAACATACAACCTAATTGCTGACTACACAAGACCCTCACTTAAAAAAATGTTAAGAGTCCTGATCTTTTGATGTATTTATCTTTTCAGTTCTTACGTAAAAATCAGGATTTGTTTCAAATTCTGAAGAATTTTCCAGATTTAAGTCACTGCTTTTCCATCTCGTGGAAGTGGGATAGATAAAAGAGTAGCCTTCTTTATCGAGGGTAACTTCCAAAGGCATATCGAAATGGGAAACATCTGCCTTCCATCGGTAGTAGATGCGATCATGTTTAAAATAATACTGAAAGACCGGTATATCTGCATAATGCAGGTACTGGTCGAACACATCGTCCAGGTCTTTGCCCGATTTCTCAATGATGAACCGTTCCACCTGCGAAGCGTTTACGGTTTGGTGGCGAAATGATTTCTGCAGCCCGCGCAGGATACTTTTCCAGGTTGAGTCATTGTCAACTATTTGGCGAATGGTGTGCAGCATATTGTTGCCTTTGTAATACATATCTCCTGACCCTTCATTGTTCAGGCCATAGGTACCGGTTACCGGTTTTTCATTTTTTATGCGGTCACGCAACCCGCGTGCATATTCGGCCCCGGCCTTCTTACCAAAACGGCACTCCACATAAATATTTTCTGAGTAACTGGTAAAGCCTTCGTGCACCCACATATCAGCGATATCATTGGTGGTAATGTTGTTGCCCCACCATTCATGGGCCGCCTCATGGATAATGATGAAGTCCCACTTCATTCCCCAGCCTGTTCCCGAGAGATCGGTTCCTTTATATCCATTCCGGAAATTATTGCCATAAGCCACTGCGCTTTGATGCTCCATGCCCAGGTGCGGGGTGTGCACCAGTTTAAAGCTGTCTTCATAAAAAGGATAGGGCCCGAACCACTCTTCGAAACATTGCATCATGGGCTTGACCTGCCGGAACTGTTCCCGCGCCTTTTCCAGATCCTGTTCCAGTACCCAGTAACTCAGGTCAAGCGGACCTATTTCACCATTGTAGGTATCGCTAAAGTTAACATAGTTACCGGCATTTACAGCTACGTTATAATTGTTTATGGGATTGCTGACCTGCCATGTATAAGTGGTCCTCTCATCATGCACCTTTTTATTTTTTAGCCTGCCGTTGGAAACGTTAACCAAAGGCTTGGGCACGGTGATACTGATATTCATGCTGTCGGGTTCGGCGGACTGGTGATCTTTATTCGGCCACCACACGCTGGCTCCGAGGCCCTGGTTGGCTGTGGCGATCCAGGGATTGCCCAGTGAATCCTGCGCCCAGACAAAGCCGCCGTCCCATGGAGCGTTTTCGGCTACTTTGGGTTTGCCGTTGTAATAAACAGAAACGGTATATAGAGAATCCTTTTTGAGGCCATCCGGCATTTCAACAAAAAAGGCATTACCGTACCTGTTATAAAGTAAGTTTTGTCCATTCTGTTTAATGCGATCAACCCGTAGCGGCTGCTGAAGATCGATCTGCATTTTATTGGGAGCACCGGTAACGCGGTAGGTAATATGATTGTAGCCGCTGATCGTTGAATCCTCAGGAAAAATGTTCACATTCAGGTCATAGAAGGTAACGTCCCACCAGGCCCGTTCGGGAGTGATACTTCCCCGAAGGCTGTCTGCGCGGCTAAAATCAGATTTCTCCTGCAGCAGCTGGGCATTTGCAGTAGAAATCCATATGCAGAGTATGGATAATATAAACAAGCTGTTTCTGATGTTGTTCATGGAACGATAGTTTGTGATACATATTAAATAAGCTTTACCACAAAGTTTCACTAAGTAGATCCAGAGGTTCACAGAGAACTTTGTGATTCTTTGTACATCTTCGTGTGCCTTGGTGGAACAGCTTAAAGAACGACCTTAATACCCGTAATTACGTACCATATTTG
>DATFJD010000240.1:0-2971 GCA_035269475.1 Halalkalibaculum sp. | reverse complement strand
GAACAAATTTATTATAATCATTAGCAGCTTTTATTAACCTACTAATAATTAGGGAGTTACTATGAAAAAATTTAAAACCTTCGGTTCACTAATTCTTTTACTAATCGGCTTTCAGCTGTCGGCTTATGCCCAGGGAAATGATGCCACAGCAAAGTTTAAGAAATATATTAACAATGTTGTGCAGAAAGTAGAGAAGGCGGAAAGCCCTGAGCAAAAACGAAACATACTGAATAATTCTTTTGATAACATGATCGATACCTTCGATAAGGTTTCCGCCATGAAGGGGGTTTCCGGGGAGGATAGAGCCGCCATCGCAAAGTTAAAGTCGACCATTGTAGAAAAGAAAAGTGAACTGAACGGCAAAAATGGATTTGCCGCCGTAAAAAATAATCAGCTGAATAGTTTTGCCAATTATGTTCAGCAGGACCTTGAACAGGCCGATGAGACCATTACTATCAGTGTTACCGTATTGCTGCTGATAATAATCATATTACTGCTGCTGTAAACTAATTACCTACACCGGTTTCTAATTAATGAGAGCGCGGTTCCGGCCGCGCTTTTTTACTTATGAAGTACCTTAACCTTTGGTTCCCCTATTTTTTATTTGCCGTAGCATCCGCTTTTTTAATTGCAGGCTGTTCCACCTCCGGAAGCCTGTTGGATATCAGCGAGCAAGAAAAATCGATTGAGGCTGAGTATTCCATCGTGTATTTGATTCACGGAGACGCGGACTACCTGTATCACGACTCCCTGGGAACAGCCCGGCAGGCCGATGAAAAAGTGCTGGCGGAGGCGGTTCGTGTAGGTGAACAAGCCAAAAATGGAGAGGTGCTGATATTTCACCAGCGGCCGGAAAGAAAAGTGCTATGGCTCTTCCCAAGAAAAGATCGACAATTTCTTCACTACCGGCACGGCGAACTTGTTGAAAAAAGGCGCTACTCTCCTTCAGCTAAAACCGGATCCGGCGTTTTCTCTGCCGAAACACGGCTTTATAAGGATTACGGAACCGCATCTGATTCAATCGCAAATAGCATACTTCTTTATTTCGGACATGAAATACCCTATGAGAATGGGAGAGGCTACTACCGTTCGATGGCCGGGAAAAAAATGAATACCGGCACCTTCAGCCGGGGTATCAGCAGCCTGTTGCCAGAAACCCGGGAGCGCTTTGACCTGGTTGTACTATCCACCTGCAATAACGGTACACCCGACATGGCCCATGCCCTGAAGCCTTTTACCCGCTACCTTCTTGCCTCCCCTCAAAATTTACATCTTTCCCATATCGATACAGAGGAACTCTCGATGTTGGAAAATAATCCCGGTACAGAACCCGGCAAAATGGCTGACAAAATATCCCGGGCGACCTATCGGCGCCTTACAAATACGCTAGAGACCGTTGTCTCCCTTTCCGTATACGATATGCAAGAGATAGATAGCTATATCCACCCGC
This sequence comes from Halalkalibaculum sp., assembly GCA_035269475.1. Lineage (GTDB taxonomy): Bacteria > Bacteroidota > Rhodothermia > Balneolales > Balneolaceae > Halalkalibaculum. The sequence goes on along the minus strand of DATFJD010000240.1, from coordinate 1,521 downwards.
TTGACTCTACCTACCGCAGCTATCTCAATACAGGCTCACCGGCTGAGCCCGGAAATGAAAACATAGATTGCGCCGCGCTTCCCATTTTCGGCAACCAGGTAATGTTCTCTAGAGGGGTAAATAGCCGGTACCGCCCGCCCCGCTTTGGCCGAAAAGCTGATCTTGAAACCCATTCAGGATGGGGCTGTAAAGAGCGAAGGTAATGATATTTTACCCTGCCCAGGCAGCTCTCTTGTAATTTTATATTTTAGCGTATTTCCGGATCTGCCGATCGGGGCTTACCTCTTGTTTTGAATTTCCACAACGCTACACTTATTTTCAATCAAGTATAATTATTGACCCTGTGGCTATGAAATACAGGAGCCTTAGCTTCTATCGTTATAATACATAGCTCTCCGGGCAAAAAAGTACTTTTATCGGGTGCTAAAGTGCCTTTTCACGGAATAATAGGGTTTATCAAAAAAAAATATTATACTTATACCGTTTGATAATACATGATTATTTATTATGTAGGATCAACGTTTTAATTAGAAGCATAAGAAGATTAATTTTTGGAGAATTAAGCATGGCAGAAAGAGAAGTCGGAACCGTTAAATGGTTTCACAATGGTAAAGGATATGGATTTATAACTCGCGAAGAAGGTGAAGATATCTTCGTTCACTTCAGCGAAATTGCTATGGAAGGCTATAAAAAGCTGGAAGAAGGTATGAAGGTTGAATTTACTGTGGCGGAAGGCGAAAAAGGCCTGCAAGCTCAGGAAGTAATTCCTATTTAATTTTTAGTCATTTACTTTAAAAGCACCATTCATCCCGGAATGGTGCTTTCTTTATTTTTTCGGGCTTATCATTCATACCCGTTTTCCGGTATTCAGGGTTTATTATATCTTACCACTTCATTTCCACACTGTTTTTGTTATTTAATGATACCCGCTTTGCGTGAATTATAAACACTAATTCAGTAGTATTATTATGGAAAACCACACCTACAAACTGATTGAGATTACAGGTACTTCAAACAAGTCTATTGAAGACGCCATAGAACAGGCTGTTAAAAAAGCCGCTAACTCGGTCGATGAGCTCCGCTGGTTCAAAGTCATTGAAACACGGGGTAGCATTAATGAAGACCATATACAGCAGTGGCAGGTAACCGTTAAAATAGGGTTTACGCTTAAGGATTAGCTGCAGTACCTACGGTAGTACTCAGAGCAGTAAACCGGGCGGCTTCAACATTGCAAATGCCATTGCCATTGATGTACCTTTATCTTCAGGCTTAGGCATTCGCCTTATCCTGCTTGTCGAGTACATGGAATTCCAGTTTCTCCTGCAGCTCTACCGGATTGAAAGGCTTGGTAATAAAATCATTCATCCCCGAAGCGTAAACTTTCTCTTTAACTTCCTTCAGTGCGGCAGCTGTCAGTGCAATGATGGGTATATTGCGCTTTCTCTGGTCATCTATCGTTCGAATGGCCTGCGATGACTGGTAACCGTCCATCATTGGCATCTGCAGATCCATCAGTATGAT
>DATFJD010000239.1:0-3296 GCA_035269475.1 Halalkalibaculum sp. | reverse complement strand
ATTGGCGTCGGGAAGCGTGAAATCAGCTATCTCTTTGGGCATTACAAAAAACTTGTGAACCGATTTACAGGAACCATAACCGGTAAGGGCATTGATTTTGGCGGCAGCCTTATCCGTACTGAGGCAACCGGCTATGGTTTGGTATATTTTGTCACCCATATGCTCAAGGATTCGGGCCGTGAATTAAAAGGAAAAGAAGTGCTGCTTTCCGGCAGCGGTAATGTTGCCATATATGCCTGTGAAAAACTTATTGAATCGGGGGCGAGGGTCGTTACCCTATCTGATTCTGACGGCACAATCTATGACAAAGATGGAATCGATGAAGAAAAATTGGATTTTATAAAAGAACTGAAAGAGGTCCGCAGGGGCCGGATACGTGACTACGCCGAAGAGTTCGGCTGCGAATATTATGAAAACGAAAAGCCCTGGCGTATACCTTGCGATATCGCCTTACCCTGTGCTACTCAGAATGAGATTACGGTAGATGATGCGAAAAACCTTCTGGATAATGATGTTCAGCTGGTTGCTGAGGGTGCAAATATGCCCTGTTCAAATAAAGCCGCCCGTTTATTCCGCAATGCAGATATTCTCTACGCACCCGGCAAAGCCTGTAATGCAGGGGGCGTCGCTGTTTCCGGGCTCGAAATTTCCCAAAACGCACTTGGTATACGCTGGTCGGCGGAGGAAGTAAATGATCGGCTCTTCGAAATTATGAAGCGCATCCACGAAAAGTGTATCAGTAAGGGTAAAAACAAAAATGGAAAACCCGACTATGTAAAAGGAGCGAATATTACGGGCTTTAAAAAAGTAGCAGATGCCATGCTTGCCTACGGGCCTGTTTAATTACTTATGAATACTCGTGATTATCAAATCCGGTATTATTACAGTACCCCCGGTAACACTTCATTCTTCAGGTAAGTATTTCACCTCTAAGTTGTTGACTTGCAAGGCTTTTCTTATTTTATAGGGTGTTAGAGGAAATATCCAGCCGGGTATGACTCTTTCCGCAGTCAAAAAACATGCAGTTTTAAATAAAGAGGTAGTTTATGCCGAAGTGTGAGATTTACAAAGACGTGAAAGATGAATGGAGATGGAGATTAACGTCAAAAAACGGTGATATCGAAGACTACTCCAAGCAGGGCTTTGAAACTCGCGAAGAATGTGAGAAGGACGGCAAAGAAAACGGAAGCTGCACCAGCTACAAAAGAGTATAGGCTAACAGGCTACTGTCAAATCGGGCTTAGGTATTTCAAATACCTTGTCCGAGTTATCCGGTTTGACCATCTTTGCCGTATCTCTTAAGGATCTCTTCAATTCTGGCCTTCTTGTCGCTTTCAGAAGTTTTGGTCTTAATGATGATGACGCCATTGCTGCCTCTGAGCCCGTATCGCGAGCCCGCCTCAGAGCCTTTCAGCACTTCTATGTGCTCAATATCATTAACGTCAACAATTGAGTTGACGACCGAATAATTTCTGCCCACTTGCTGTTTGTTGATAACAAACAAAGGCTGGTTGGTGCCGCTAACGGTTTGAGAACCTCTTATAGTGATCGAGATATTATCTCCTGATCCCTGTATATAAACCCCGGGAAGGCGGCTCAGGTAATCAGCAAGGGTAACGGAATTATCATCTACTGATATTACCGACTCAGAAGTTGCTTTGCCACTATCCTTTTTAGCAGTTTTCCCGGAAGAGGCACATCCCTGAAGGAGGCATACTGAAAAAGCAATCAACGCTGTAAGTATTAGACTTTGTTTTATCATAGCAGGCTATCATATAGTTGGTTAATCAATGTATAATAAAACGATATTTTAACAAAGATACCGCCATTGTAACCGGAAATTATCAGGGTACAGTAGTAACGGGGGTGATGAATTATTATTGATTCTCATCCGGCCTATTTAGCATACTGCTTCCATATATTTGTATATTTAAGCACATCGAAAAAACAAATATTTCTATGAATATTGAAAAATGGGGATCCTTTTCTCTTTCATCAGGTGAAGAAACGGACTTTTATGTACTTGGAGATTTAAGGCTTTGGCTTAAACATAAGGATGAAGAAATCTGGATCGGCCACCGGTATGAAGAGCAGGGTGACGGGGAGAGTAATACAGGTAATTTCTCGGAAACCCCACCGCAAGACCTGGAATGGGCACGATGGGCACCCAAAGATCCTACCGATTCCGTAAAGCTAATGCCTGTTTTTCCCGATTTGCCCCTCGTGATAAATTCTGAATTCCCGCTTCGTGTGAATCCAGGTGGGAGTATTCAGATATTTACGCGCATACCGGTATGGGTACGCATCAGCATTGGAAAGAAGGATACGGTTCTTACCGAGCTGCCGGCGTTAAAACTGTCTAGAACATGGTTCGGCACACCTATTGAGGGTGAGCTCTGCTACTGGGCTATCACCAAGGCGCGCCGCTCGCTTAGCAACGTAGAAAGAAAACCCTACCTGGTCAGCTGTCCCATTCAAATTACCAACAAAACAGAAGAGGACCTGGACTTTGAGAAGTTCTGTTTTCGGGTGGAACGTCTAAAGGTATTCTCATACGCAGAAGAATTATGGTCGGATGAAACCCGAATAGTTTACCATGGAGAAGAGCAGCACAGCGATATCAGCATGAGCGGCCGCTTGCCCAAAGGGATGGAGAACGCCCGATTAATCAGTCCGCCCCGCAAACCGGTTCAGCGAAGCCTTGCTACCCGCACGTTCAAAAAATTATTTGACGAATCATTTCTATTTGGCAAATAATCAATCGATAACTGACCAACAGCTGACAAAATTATGGAAGCCTACTTTTCGGAAGAGTTCTTGCAACTTTCTTTTAAAATTATCCTGATTCTCGTAATCAGTATTCCTGTTCTTTTACTCTTAAGAAGGTGGGCCCGTAACTTTTTCACCAAAAAGTATGCCCCTCATTACGGCATGCTGGCCGGCAAACTGGTATTTTACACCGGCCTGACTATTTTGGTTGTAACCATTATGGGTCAGCTGGGCCTCAGCCTTGCCCCGCTTTTGGGTGCGGCGGGAATTGTCGGTATTGCCCTGGGTTTTGCATCCCAGACCAGTGTTTCTAATATCATCAGCGGACTGTTCCTGATCGCTGAACAGCCTTTTAAGGTCGATGATATCATTACCGTTAATAACACTACGGGTGTGGTCATTTCAATCGATGTGCTATCCGCAAAACTCAGAACCTTCGACAACCAGTTTGTTCGCATCCCCAATGAAACGCTGATTAAAACCGAGGTTCGCAACCTCACCAGGTTTCCTATCCGGCGCTTCAACGC
>DATFJD010000238.1:0-3416 GCA_035269475.1 Halalkalibaculum sp. | reverse complement strand
GGCAGCGAGCAGGGAATACAGAGAACAAAGAATATTCTTAGAATTGCGGATTCCCTACAAGCAGACCTTTACGGATTGCAGGAAGTTACCGGCCAGCAGGGATTAGACAGCCTGAGCAAATACATGACGGGATACCGCGGTTTCGTTGCCGAACATATCTCCTACAATCAGAAATTGGCATTTCTCTATAATACCAACACTATCGACTCACTTTCATCCGGAGCGATTATTACCGGTCAGGAAGATGAAGAATACTACTGGGCCGGTCGACTACCACTCTACTTCTCCTTTAACTACAATTACCAGGAAACAAGCACTCCGATTTATGCTATCGTAATCCATGCTAAAGCCAATCCCCTTAGTGGTAGTGCAGGAGAACGTGAAGAGGCTTACAATCGTCGTGTACGGGCCGCGGAGTCCCTGTTTACCTATCTCCAAAACGAGAAGCCTGACGCCCATATTATCCTGCTGGGCGATTACAATGATGATGTGGATGTGAGCATATATGACGACACTTCACCGTCGCCCTACGAGGATTTTGTCATGGCGGAGAACAGTTTCAGGGCGGTAACCGAATCAATATCCGAGGCTAATCAATCCTCCTACATCGCCGGTAACTTCACAGACCTTATTGACCACATAATGATCAGTGACGAGCTGTTCGGCAATTACACCTCATCGAGTGAAGAAATTTATTTCGAAGCGGAAAACTTTATTGAGGATTATGAAGAGACCACCTCAGACCACCTCCCGGTCTGGGCAAAATTTGATTTGAGCGCATCGAATTAGAACAGGCTTTCTGCCCTATCTGTAAAATACGTGCCTTGGAGTTTCAAGCGTGGACGCTTGAAACAGCCTAAACGTAGGTCGGTTTGCCAAACCGACCAATACAACGCCCAATAACAATCTACTAACCAATGCAGACTTCATCGTAACCAACAGGCAATAGCAGGAAAAGGGTACAGCTCAATGGCAGAATCCAAAGTATCGGTTTGGCAAACCGGCCTGCGAATTAACCCAACTACTGTATATCAACGCCCCTCTTCTCCCCGGAATACTTCACGATTTCAACAGAATCTGCATTTGCCGGCAATACCATAAACCTTCCCGAAGCAGACTGAAAAGAGGTACCGTAATAAGCTTCCTGCTTTCTGATCTTACCATCGTTAAAATAAATTAGCGCGTAGGCATCTTCCCGCTCAAACGGAATCATTTTATTAGAATAGTCGGCTTCATATACTTTTAAAGGCGCACTGTTCTGGCTCGCAACAGCAAGGTATTTTCCTTCAGCACCTTGCAGTTTTACCAGTCCCTTACCGTCTCCCGGAATGAAAATTCCGCTTTCCGCAATGGATACACTTTCAAAATTACCGGTGCCGTCTCCTTTCAGCAACAGGCCGTTCATAGCGTCATAGCTGCCTATTAGAGGCTGCGCCCCAAAATCATTCCCATTCAACAGTACATCCGGGTTACCATCGGCATTAAAATCATCAACAAGCATACCATATACGGGAGCAAACTGGGCCTCGACCGGAAGCGCCCTGATATTGAACTTTCCGTTCCCCAGATTTTCTATGAAAGCGCTCTCAAGGTAGGAAGCCCTGAGAACGACGGCATCTTTCAGATCCTCTTCCGAAAATATATCGTCGATAGAGGCCCTCCCGTAACTGGCATGTGATTGAAACAGCGGGTCGGTTCTCCTCAGCATTTGCAATACCTCGTTCCTGGGATGAACCGGAAACTCTTTTCTGACTCCCTCATAGTCGGGCATATAGGTCGTGGGCAGGCCGGTGAATAATCCTTCCTCAGAGAAATCTTTCCCATACATTCCAACAGGCTCTTCAGCATCGGCCCGGTACAGGGAATTCAAACCCAGGTTACCGGCGATATAGTCGATATCACCATCACTGTCGAAATCTCCGCCGGTCACACTGTTCCACCAGCCGGTTTTTCCGGAAATCCCGGTTTCAGCGGTAACGTCAACCAGTTTTCCCTGCCGGTTTTTCAAAAAAGTTAGGGGCATCCACTCTCCGGCCAGAATGAGGTCGGTCCATCCGTCATTATCAAAATCACTCCAAAGGGCATCGCTGATCATTCCGATCTCCCTCAAGGGCTCTGCAACATCGGGAGTTACATCGGTAAACTTTATCTCACCCGGCTTGCTGTCGTTTCTGAACAGGTAACTCGAAGGCGGCAGCGGGTAAAAATTGGGAACGACCCTGCCTCCCACAAACAGGTCCAGGTCACCGTCGCGGTCATAATCGGCAGCTCTCACCGCCATTCCGCTCTCATTAATCGCGGGAAGAGCCTCCGGGCGGTACCTGAAGTTTCCATTCCCGTCATTTTCATATATCCGATCCAGAAAGTTGTCGCTGCCTCTCCTGTTTTCCACGCTTCCACTCACGATGAACAGGTCAAGGTCACCGTCATTGTCAGCATCGAAAAGCAGTGTACCCTCGTCCTCACGCATTTTCCGGGCTTCATTTTCATCTTTGGTAAGTTCTTGTTCTCTGAATGTTCCGTTTTGATCCTGCAAAAGGAAAGTACCCTGTTGATCATATGAGCCTCCTACAAAAAGATCATCCGTGCCGTTATTATCTACATCCCCAACCGATAGCGAGGGACCGTACTGGGATAACTTATGCGGCATCAGCCGGTTAAATCTGAAGTCATCGTATTCCCGTTCCCGGTGTACATAATTGATGTTTCGCTCTTCAGATACCTCACGGAACCATGGATCACTTTCAAAAGTGATTACCCTACTTCCGGCAGCCGGTTTTCCCTCCTCTGAGAGATCAGCGGTGAACTGCCGGTTGGCTTGAATATCCTGCCAGACGTATTTCTCTCCCGTTGTTTTATAAACTACCAGGGAATCTATCTTCGTTGTGTCTCCTAAGCCGAAGTGAGCTATATTTTCAACGCTTGAGAGGTATCCGCGGTAGGGTGTAAATTCGTAGTTCTGAAACTTGCCATTACCGTAATAAATCCAGACTTCTGAATCGATTGCCGCGGTATTTTTATGGCCACCCTTTAGCTTAACCTGAAACCAGTTGCTGCTGTCTTGCCCTTCGCTATTCAGCCTGTTTTCATACAAAAATGCTTCCTGATTGATGTTATTCACCACAATTTCCAAGTCACCGTCACTGTCAAGATCCGCCCATGCCAGCCCGTTGGAATAAGAGGCCTCATCCAGCCCCCACTCTTCGGTAAGGTCCTCAAAACGAAGATCTCCCCTGTTTCTATAGATATAATTGGGGATTTTCACCTCCGGAATAGAGTCCCTGAGCATGGTTTGCGTGACTATATTCCCAAGGCGGTCCCTGTAATTGACAAAATCCTTGTCCGTCTTATCTCCCGGTATGCCATTGGTTATTATCAGGTCTCTGAACCCGTCATTGTCGAAATCGGCAAGCAGC
>DATFJD010000237.1:0-2976 GCA_035269475.1 Halalkalibaculum sp. | reverse complement strand
AGCTGGGACAGGATTACCTCAGCGCCATGCTGAAGGGCAACTCTTTCATAATCCTGGAATCATTATCCTATAAGCTGTTCTGGTTGTTATTTATCCCGCTTTCACTTACCCTCGATTATAGTTTTGCACAAGCGGAGAGATACTTTTCAAAACTAAAGTATTTTGCCTTCAGCGGATTACTGGTAATATTCGCTACACTCGTTCACCTGTTCGTATTTTCCATTATTCTTTTCGGGATCTCAAACCTGATTCACGAAGACCCGGTTACGCTGCTGTACCTGATTTACGAAAAATTATCGACCCGCCTTTATATTGCATTATCAGTTTACACCGTACTGACAGTTTTGTACGTGTTAGTCAAGCGCAGGAACAACCGTCAAAAGGGCAACCGGGATACGGCGGCCCCCACAGCCATTGCAGTGAAAAACGGCAAGAGCACCCTGCTTGTGGATCCTGATGAAATAAAATGGATCGGCTCGGACGGGGCTTATCTTGACATCTATACCACAACTAAAAAACATGTGGTGCTCGACAGCCTGAAAAACTTCATTAAAAAACTGCCCGGTAACTTCAAGCGCATACACAAATCAACCATTGTAAATATAGATAGGATCAGGGAGTTGAAGTCCCGTGGAAATGGCGACTACGACGTAATTATGGATGACAAGCAGGTACTCAGGCTCAGCAGAAACTACTCAAAAGAACTTAAGGGTGTAATCCTTTAGCAGGGCATACTCATCTTGTGGCATAAATTACTCGGCTTATAGCATTCACTTCTGCTAAGCCCGTCCGATTGATTACATTTTTATGAAGCCACAACTTTCTACCCATAAACTAAACGTAATCCGGATCCTATGAATCTATTTAGAATAACTTTATTACTGTTGATTATTTCTGTCATTTCTTTGACATCATTTGCTCAGGAAAAAACGGTGCCGGATGCCGAACTGGTGGGCGGTCCCTGCGAAGGATGCGAAGCCGTACTTGACTATGGGGACAAGAAACTCTCACCGATCGACACGCTGCCCGGATTTAAGGAAAACGAACCGAAAATTAAAATAACCGGCACTATTTATAAGAGTGACGGCAAGACTCCCGCTAGAGATGTTGTTCTCTTTGTTCATCAAACCAACAGTGAGGGGGTATATCCAAAACGTGGCGACGAAAAGGGTTGGGCCCGGAATTACGGTTACATCCATACATGGATAAAAACCGGGGCTGACGGGAAGTACACATTCTATACTTTTAAACCCGGGTCTTACAGCCGGAATCCGGCTCATATCCACCCGATTATTCTTGAACCCAATGGCAAATATTACTGGCTTGGCAGCTACTTTTTTGCGGATGACCCCTTGCTTGGCCCGGATCACCAAAATACCGAATCGCCCCGGGGCGGAAGCAGCGGCGTTCTATCACTGAAGAAAGAGGACGGTATATGGGTTGGACGGAGAGATTTCATATTGGGAAAAAACATTCCGGGTTATGAGTAGTTTATTCTTTTCATTAGCCCCTTTCAGCTTCTCGTTTTTCCTGCTTTTGGGATCAATAGCTGCGATTGCACAACCAACCGGCGATACTACCGGGATTGTCAACGTTCCAATAGACATCGAGCGTTCTACAATTACCTGGAAGGGTACTGAAATGTGGCAGTCAGGCAAACATGAAGGAACCGTAAATCTAAGTGCGGGATATCTGGAACTAATAGAGGGCCGCATAGTTGGGGGAAAATTTATTGCAGATATGAATTCCATCGCCATAACTGATATTCCCAAACATGAACCGGTGCCGAGAAACAGACTCAGAGATCACCTTAAAAGCGAAGACTTTTTCCATGTTGAGGAATATCCTGAGGCGACGTTTGAAATAAAGAAGGCAGAGCAGTTTAAGCCTGACAGTGTCAGAGTTTGTGGTGATCTGTCGATCAGAGATGTTACTAAAACGATTTCAATCGTGGCATCAAAAAAATCAGATATCAATTCTACCTTAGTTTTTGAGGCTACATTTAAAATCGATCGTTTTGCATGGAATATATCCTACCAGGGAAGCTACTGGAAAAGAATTACCTCCGTATTGGACAATACATTTGTTGATGCAGATATCTTTTTAACTCTTCAACTGTTTACATCTTCTCAGGAAAAAGCTGTTCAATAATTCCTCCACTAAATAGACTGCTTTTAAACGCACCAGCCCTCACCCCTCATTCCGCTGCTCCGCTGCGGAATGGAAGATAGTGTATATTTCGGAGCTGAGCACCGGAAACAGGCAAAAGTGAGTGGAACAGCGAATAAGCTGGACGGGTTAGCAACCCGTCCTACATGCACCCGTTTTGAGTATTGATCTATCGATTTTCCTCATAAAATGTTTGTTGAGAACTCGACTGATTATAGCTTAAATAAAAAAGGCAGCCCCTATTTAAAGAGGCTGCCTTTAAAATATTTTGATTTAACCGCTAGTACACTACTAAATTCAAAAGGAGAATTTACGTAGTGTATTTATAGTTATTTCAGGTCAAAGCGGTCAAGGTTCATAACCTTAGCCCAGGCTTCTACGAAGTCATTTACAAACTTCTCTTCGGAGTCCTCGCATCCGTAAACTTCAGCGAGAGCCCGCAGCTCTGAGTTAGAACCGAAGATCAGGTCGGCACGGGTGCCGGTCCACTTCAGCTCTCCGGTGTTGCGGTCACGTCCTTCAAAGACTTCCTGCTCATCCGACTTAGCCTTCCAGGTCGTGCCCATATCGAGCAGATTCAGGAAAAAGTCGTTGGTCAGGGCTCCCGGACGATCCGTAAAGACCCCGTACTCAGAATCATTGTAGTTGGTATCGAGGACGCGCATACCGCCGAGCAGCACCGTCATTTCAGGAGGCGTCAGCGTCAGCAGCTGCGCCTTGTCTACGAGTAGCTCTTCTGCCGTAGCATTGCGCCGGGTATCGTAGTAATTACGGAACCCGTCTGCATCCGGCTTAAGCCATTCAAAG
>DATFJD010000236.1:0-5218 GCA_035269475.1 Halalkalibaculum sp. | reverse complement strand
CGGAGCAGGAAGGTGTTATATCCTGCCTCTTCGATCGCTTCACGCCGCTCTTCCCTGCTGATCATCCTGACAGGCTCTACCATCTTGATTTTGTAGGGTTCTGCCCAGGATCGCTTTCCTTCATCCGGTTTCATAAGTATTAGCCTCTTATTTTATTCTTTAGTTGAAAATTTATGATCAAGAAGCATTATAGTGTCATGTAAAAGGTTAACAGTCGTTTACTCAACGGTTCGTTAATGGTTATTTGTTATTCGTTGTGAAACGTGAAACGGCAAACGTGAAACGTTGCCACATCTCACTACTCATACCTCCACTAATAACCAATAACAAATAACGGATAACCCAATCCGATACGTAATTTCAAGCTTGACACAACACTAGTACTAATGGCATATCATGCAAGAACTTTTAAATAAATACTTTAAGTAGTTGCAGAATATAGAATATCGAGATGCTCCTCTTACCTCGACATTTTTCAGTTCCTTGTTCGATATTCGATATTCAAATGCAATCCGCCTTTACAGTTATTCCATTATTCAAACATTACCAGAGAACTTTGTACCAAAGCCCTTTGCTAGCTTGCAACATACTGTTCTTCTTCCAGCCTTTGAAACAAAGCTTGCAGGCGCGCTCTTTGTTCTTCTACGGTAGAAGCAATTGAGCTTATGTTTTCGTCTTTATAGGGATCTGACTGCGCAATTTCAAGACAGTAATCCATCCCATCTTCCAGGTTCTTTTTAAAGCGGCCCAGCTTTTTAATATCCCCGCCGGATCCGTCACTTTGTTCAATCAGCTCTTCCAGGTAGTCTACATACATTACCATCTCTTTGGCAAACATGTGCGGCCTTTGGGGCGGTACCAGAGAGCTGCCGCGTCCGTAAATATGATCTGTCATTTCGCGCAGGGTATACTCCTTGTCGAACCAGGCTATATTCGGACCGGGGCAAATGGCCTGCGGCGCGCGATGTTCCTCCAGTATTCCAAGATCGATTAGCGCCCCGTTTCCAAGGTGGTCGCAGAGGCAGGCTTTCTCCAGCACTTTGGCTCGCATCAGCTCTTTTTCAGCTTCGGCAATAGTTTGCCGGTTGATCTGGTCCAGTTTTAAGAGCTGGTACTGGTTTGAAGCGGTGCAAATCGGGTTTTCGGTGAATTCGGTGTTGGATTCTAGAAACCCTTTCGGACAGGGCGAGCCGGGTTTGTCTTTTTCGATTCGTTCTTGGTGCCACTGTTCCGATCCCGTATTTCTTATATTGTTGAACGGTACGCCCAGGGGTGAAACGCCGCTCAGGTAGAGGTCTTCTTCTTTGGCATTTTCGAGCAGGCTCCGGGTCTTTTTATCCACCGTTGTGGCTTCGGGAACCAGCAAAAATGGACTTCCCCAGCCGGTTGCATCCATGCCAAAATCATCCAACAGCCTTTCTGCCTCACCGAAGGTACCGATTCCACCCTGAACGGTCAGTCGCGGCTCGGTTATTTCCCAATCGGCTGAAAATCCTTCCGCATTATCTTCGTAATAGCTGTGTATAAGCGGCTGAATAGCTGAATGCAGCATATCGCGTTTTTCACGAAACTCTTTCAGCAGGGAGGGCAGCAGGTAGCCGTCGGATGCAAAAGCATGTCCGCCGCAGTTTAATCCCGATTCAATACGGTATTCAAAAACTTCGAGTCCTTTTTTAGCCAGATATTTTCCCTGGATCAGGGCTGAGCGAAAATCGCTCACTTTCAGAATAATCTTCTTTTTAATCTTGCCTTTGGCATCGCGGTAGAAATCTTCAAATTCACTGATATAATTGTAGAGCCTCGGGTTAAAGCCGGCGGAAAGTACCACACTCGAAGACAACACGCTATTGGCATAGCCCCTTAACGCGGCGCTCGCATCGCTGAATTCGGCACTCATCGGCTTTTCATCCTTGTCATAGTTCAGGCCGTCAACTTTGGCCATGATATTTACATCAATGGTACCCGGCTTCATCAGCTTGGCCAGTTCTTCGGAAAGCTGACTGCGAAGCGATTTATCTTCGGCCTGCATCAACTGTTGGTATTTCCTTTTCAGGGTACTGCTGTCCGGAAGCATTTCAAAATATTTTGCCTTCTCATTCCTTTCGAAAAAGGGCTGGCTTTTAATCGAATCGAAAGTTTGCTGCACGATCTGCTGAACCAGGTCAAGATAGGCCGTAATTCTGCGAGCCCGGCCATCCTCGGCATTCCGGGAAATATTTGAATAAGGCATTTCGAACTTTTCGCAATAGTGTTTGCGGATGCGTTCAACGAGCAAGTCGTCTACTATAGAAATGACTGAATTAATGCCATAGGGGCCGACTCGAATGGGTGAATCTATGGAGTGGCCGGTTCCCATGACGGGAATGGAAAAAGTGTGTGGTGTTGAAAACATAAGAGTATTTATTTGAACTGTGTTAAATTTATTAGAATGATCTTTCAGATTCGGTACGTGTTGTGAACTAGGTACTTTTCAGGCTATAGTTCGTTTTGAATTCATGGTAAAAGAATAGCCACCCAAGCCAGAATATCATGGCAAAGCCCTGATGCATCACACCCAGGGTTACCGGCACCTGGTAGAGAACCGTAAATATTCCCAGCAGGTATTGAGCAAAAATCAGTGCTACCAGCAGTCCCGCTTTAGCGCTTAAAGATCCGGTTACCTTTGCCTTGCGCGTACTGAACCAAAGCCCGATCACCAGCAAAAGCAGCAGGGTTCCGACAGCCCGGTGTATAAACTGCACCGTTCCGGGGTTTTCAAGCAGGTTGATGAGCAGCGGTTGCATGGACCAGGCGTTTTGGGGCAGCCAATCGCCGTTCATAAGCGGGAAGGTATTATAAATATAACCGGCATCAAGCCCGGCGGTAAACGCACCCCAGATCAGCTGTACAGTAAATGCGATAGCTGTCGCCAACGCCCATAAATTGAGGTTGCCGCTATTTTTGATTTTACGCCTGGCCCTGCTTTCGCGCAGGTCTAAAGCATACCAGGCACAGAAACTCACCAGCACAAATGCCAGTAGCAGATGCATTGCCAGTCGGTAGTGACTTACATAAGGAACATCCACCAGGCCGCTTTTTACCATAATCCAGCCCATGGCACCCTGCAGCGCACCGAGTGCGAAGAGTATCAACGCCCTGTTCAGCATTTTTTTACTGAAGTAGCCTCGGATCCAGAAAAAGAGGAATGGCAGTAAAAAGACGATTCCTATTAATCTTCCCAGTAGCCGGTGCACATATTCCCAGAAAAAGATCTGCTTAAATTCATAGAGTGACATGCCTTCATTCAGCTGCTGATACTGGGGGAATTGCTTGTACTGTTCAAAGGCATCCATCCACTCAGATTGATTCATTGGGGGCAGGGTACCCATAATCAGGCTCCAATCCGACATGGAAAGGCCGGATCCTGTAAGCCTGGTTATGCCCCCGATCACTACCATCAAGAAGATGAGTGCGGCACCGCACCAAAGCCACCGGCGGATGTATTTATTACCTGTTTGCATTAGCGTTTAAAATAATGTGCCCATTGTACCGGGCACTTGTATATCTATTTAGATTAGAAAGCTGTGTACTAAGGCGATCTATATAATATATAAGAGTATTTTGTCTTATAACAGTTTAAATTTTTTCACTACCCCCACTCAAAACTTCCGTCGGCAGTAATTCGCAGGTTCAAGCTTTTACCTTTTTCAGCCAGTTCTACCAGGTTAGTGTCCTGCAGCATGCTTCGGATGTTATCGCGGGTATGGGCCCATTTATCATGTATTGGGCACGGTTTCTCCTCGCCGCAGCCCGGAAGTCCCAATGCGCATTCTGTGAATAAATCACTGCCGTCTATGGCTTCAACTATTTCATAAAGACTGATTTTTGAGCCTTTTTTGGTGAGCCGGACGCCGCCTTTCGGGCCTTTCTGCGATTCCATCAGGCCGGCACTGGTAAGCTGTTGCAGGGTTTTGGTAAGGAAATGAAAAGAGATGTCCAGGTTCTCGCTCATTTCCCGAATAGAAATATAGTCGCCATTCTGATTGGCGGCAAGATAGAGCGAAGCTCTTAATCCATAAACACACGAATTAGAAAGCAGCATAGCCGAGTAGAATAATTAAAAGATGATTAAGTCTGAAATATAGGATCTTTTTTTGATAAAAGCAGGTTCATTTGAATACGGCTAACCGAATGGCTGTAAGACGGGCATTTTAGCAGGGATCAGTGTGACAATGATCAGTATTGGTTGCGGAAGTTTGAATAGTAAATACTCCAAGAACGTGTTGTCTTAATGAGCTTGTTTCAGGATCTTCAGCACCCATAATTTCCTGTTTCAGTATATTTATACTTTAATAAATTCTTTATTTGCTTGATAATTCTCAGCAGAAGATAAGGTATAGACGTTGATAAAAATCTGCGCGACAGATTCCGGGTTAGGCCCGGAATGACAACGAATGAGACTGAGGGCTGTGTGTCAGAGATCATCTGTCATGCACTGGGTCGTTGTGTTTGAACATGAAAACTATATATGGTTTGATGGCAGGAAATAGTGCAAAACCTCATCCTGATCCCATACATCATGAAAATCCTGATTCACATAATGGAGAAAAGCAACTCTGGCCAAGCTAAGTTTTCAAGCTTCCACCTTGAATGATAGCTGCCTATATTTCTGTCATGTTCTTTTAATAGAATTTTTTTGCTACACTTAAGCCGCTTAAAAATTAAGTCCCTCCCCTTTTCGGGAGGGACTTTTGAACATAATATCAACTACCCGGCCGATTGTTCTTTAAGAACAAAGGTAACTTTGGCATCGATACGGTATTTGTCCACCTTGCCGTTGTCAACAATTGCCTGAATATTTTCTACGTATACGCTTTTGATATTATCAATTGTTTTAGACGCCTCTTTTACTACATTTTGAATAGCGTCTTCCATGGTTTTACCTTCACCCATTACTTCAATCACTTTTGCTAAAGACATACTATACCTCTTATTGAATTATTTGTGGTTTTATTGAGAATCCCTTTTGAGTATTGATTTATCGCTCAAATAACTCTTCCCGGATGGATCTAATACCCTTTTTAGAGTCTTTCATCAACTTATTTAAATCGTCTTTCAAAGGTTCCAAAGCCTTATCGCCTGATTCTTTCAGCGTATTAAGCTTATTCTGCATTTTAGACCTTAGGTCACTCAGGTCTTTTACTTTTTCCCGGTACTGGGCTTCCAACTCATCAAAATC
>DATFJD010000235.1:0-3792 GCA_035269475.1 Halalkalibaculum sp. | reverse complement strand
GCTGACCGGGGACATCACCGAAATTGATTTACCCTCTTCCAATGTACTGCAGTTCGTCACCGAAGACGGTTCCATGGTAACCGTTCGTCCTTCCGGAACCGAACCGAAAATCAAGTTTTACTGCAGTGTCAATACCCATTTGGAGGCCAAAAGTGAATTTGAAAATCTCAGCCAAAAGCTGGATAAAAAAATCGATCGCCTCATGGAAGATCTGATGAAGTAAAGACAGGTTGCAGGATGCAGGTTTCAGGATGCAAGTTACAAGTTACAGGTTGCAGGATGCAGGATACTCACCTGCTTAGAAACTTTGGTGAGCAGGGCGGATGTTAAGTCTCCGGATCTGCCGGCCGGCAGATCAGTAGACCTGGAGGCTGGAACATGGTGCCGAATTTGGGGATTGGCATATAACTTTTTCTATTTTATAATAAAGCTTCCAGGGTGTTTCACTCCTGTATAACCTGCTTATAAATTTTAAGCAGGCTCCCTCAGTACCCGGGATATTTTGAGCCGGCCCCACTCCCAAGCTTTTAGCAATTATTCCAATTTTACTCCCGTCTCCCGTCTCCCGTCTCACGTTTACCCCCTATTTAATCCCATTCTAAATTTCGCTCACATGGTGGAATAGGATCTTCTCTTTAGTATATTCGCTTTTTAATTGAGAATATAGCCTTGTATGAGCTTATTTAGTGATCCGGTCATCGATGTTTTTTTATACGCGCTGATTACCGCTGTAGCTACCGGTCTGGGTGCTCTGCCATTCTTTTTTGTCAAAAAAATGAGCCGTAACTGGCTGGGTTTATCCAATGCCGTAGCTGCCGGATTGATGTTAGCCGCCAGTTTTAACCTTATCTACGAAGGCCTGGACTATGACGTCTGGATGGTGGTTGGCGGCATACTTCTGGGGCTGGTTTTCATTGTATTGAGCCAGCGCGTACTGGATAAGTACAATGACAATTTCAGTATAGCAGATATCAGCAAAGCCGATACCCAAAAAATCCTTCTGATACTGGGTATCATGACGCTCCACTCGTTTACGGAAGGCGTCAGCGTTGGTGTATCCTTTAGCGGCAGCCTCGATTTAGGCCTATTTATAACTACAGCCATAGCCATTCATAATATACCCGAGGGGCTTGCCATCAGCCTGGTGATGGTACCGCGAGGCACCTCTCCCATTAAAGCAGCCTGGTGGAGCATCTTTTCCAGCCTCCCTCAGCCGCTGATGGCAGTACCGGCCTTTCTGTTTGTTGAAATATTCAGGGAATACCTGCCGATGGGCCTGGGCTTTGCCGGAGGCGCGATGATCTGGATGGTATTCGCTGAATTGATACCGGATGCCAATAAAGAAATTGGCTCGAGGACCACAGCCATCGCCGTAACTTTTTCAGTAGCGGTGATGATACTGTTTCAAATACTGATAGAGTAAACACAACCTCCAGTATTCCGTCCTGTTCCTTAGCAGTAAAGCTAACAAGTGAGACGCATTACAGGGACTTCCCTACAAATTATTTAATGATTCCCACTACCACGGGTAATTCATTAAAGAATAACCTTTCTGCACAGTATCTGAATGTATACGGTTAACTGCCTTGGAATTGAAGCCTATGGAAGACAATAAAGAAGCCCCGGGCAAAAAAGAGCACCCCGAAAAGTCCATTCATAAAAAGAATGGATGGATACATCGCTACCAGGAATTTCTGGGTGAATTTGTCTATGGTGGGATAGACGGTAGCGTGACGACCTTTGCAGTTGTTGCAGGATCTGCGGGAGCCAGCCTGGATTCCTCAATAATCATCATTCTGGGTTTTGCCAACCTCATAGCCGACGGTTTTTCCATGTCGGTAGGGAGTTACCTGTCCAACAAAAGCGAGCTCGAAAACTTTGAAAAACACGAACAGATTGAATACTGGGAAGTTGAAAACCTGCCGGAGGCTGAAAGGGATGAAATAAGGGAAATATACAAAGCCAAAGGTTTTGAAGGGAAGCTGCTGGATGATGTGGTGGATGTAATCACATCCGATAAAGACCGGTGGGTAGATGTCATGATGAAAGAGGAACTGGAAATGATGAAACAGAGCAAGTCACCTGTGGCGATGGGTGCGGTTACCTTCTTTTCTTTTATACTGGTCGGCCTGATTCCGCTGCTTATATATGTAATTGATTATATTTCGGAGGCGGAGATGCAATACCTTTTCCGCACCTCGATAATCCTTACCACCATCGCTTTTATCCTGATTGGCCTGCTGAAATCCTTTGTCAATGAAAAAAGCATGCTGAAAGGGATTTCGGAGACCTTGTTTCTTGGGTCAGCGGCAGCCGTTTTGGCCTACTATGTTGGAAATATCCTGGAAATAATTATTTAAGATCATTTATTATATATGCTGATCGATAATGAGCCAGACATTACTGAATGACAAACCTACCACTAAGTCGTCAAATGTAGCGGGTGCCTAAGTGGCAAACAGTATTTGTCCGGTTAAACAATATTTGCTTACTTCCCGACGATAAACATTCAACTGTCACTTTCACTTTCAATAGACCTGAGATTATGATGCAACAATCACCTGCCTTTAAGTGGTTATTTCTTATCATTTTTGCCTGCAGCTTTCTGTATGATACGCCTGCCCTTGCCCAGCAAAAAGAACAATACCAGAGTGTAAAAGAGGCTCTTCAGTCATCTTCGAAACTGCGCGGCTCATCGGGCCCGCGAAATGTTAACTGGATTGACGATGGCGATCGCTATTCCTACATGCAGTATAACAGCGACACCGAAAACACGGAAATCCGTGCCTACAATCCGGCCACTGAAGAAGACGTCCTGATCTTCAACAACAAAGAGTATACCTTCCCGGACAGTGAGAAGACCTTTGACTATCGCTCATTCCAATGGTCGAAAGACTCCCGGTATATCGTATTTCAGTCTAACTTTCGCCCGGTCTACCGGAGGTCGGGAATTTCTGACTACTACCTGTATTCAATAGATGCCGACAGCCTGCAGCTGCTGGTGAAGGATGCCAGAACGGCCGAACTTTCTCCGGATGGCACCAAAATAGGTTACGAGCGTGAAGGTGACCTTTTTGTATATGACCTAAGCTCCGGGAATGAAAAACAGCTCACCGATAGCGGCAGCGACAATTTCTATAACGGACGTTTCGGATGGGTCTATGAAGAAGAATTCGGCCTTGCCCAAGCCTGGGTATGGTCACCCGACAGTGAAAGCATTGCTTACTGGCAGACCGATGAGACCCACGTCAATATATTCCAGATGACTGACTATTCCGGCCAGCATCCCGAGTATGTTAAAATACCGTATCCTAAAGTCGGTGATGAAAATCCCAAGGTAAAAATAGGCGTTGTACAGATCGAAAACGGTGACAAGCAGTGGATGGATCTGGATATCGGTGACGGATATATTCCGCGAATTTACTGGACATCCCAAAATAACCGGCTCGCAATTGTTCATCTGAACAGGCCCCAAAATCATTTAAAACTGACTTTTCACGACTCAAAAAGCGGGGAAGGCCGTCTGGTCATGGAAGAGAAATCCGATGCCTGGATTGACGTTTTTGATTTTTTTGCAGGAATCAACCACCTGTTTTTCTTTCCAAAGGAGAGCAGGGAGTTTTTCTGGATCTCCGACCGTGACGGTTTCAGTCACATTTATCGTTACGATTACAGCGGGAAGCTGAAAAATCAGGTTACCAAAGGGGAATGGGAGGTTACATTTGTGCATACCGTAGACTATGGACAAAATAAAATCTATTTCAACTCAACGGAGACCTCCCCGCTTCAGCG
>DATFJD010000234.1:0-2037 GCA_035269475.1 Halalkalibaculum sp. | reverse complement strand
TTTTTTCATGATTGACCGATATTCGCGTAAAGAGATGGCCGGCATTTGGTCGTTGGAAAATCAATTTCAGGCTTGGCTGGAAGTAGAGCTGGCCGCCTGCTGGGCATGGAGCAAGCTGGGCAAAATACCCGAAGAGGATGTTGAAAAGCTTTACCGGAAAGCCTCATTTGATGTAGATCGCATCAGGGAAATTGAAAAAGAAACCCGTCATGATGTGGTGGCTTTTACACGATCGGTTTCGGAATCCCTGGGAGATGAGAAGAAATGGGTACACTACGGGCTAACCTCTACCGATGTCGTTGATACCGCCAACGGCTATCGCCTGAAGCAGGCTAATGACATACTTCGGGAGGATATCCGGCATATTATCGATGTGTTGGCAGAAAAGGCCAAAGAGCATAAATATACCGTTATGATGGGGCGAACCCATGGCGTTCATGCCGAACCCACAACCTTCGGATTGAAGTGCGCGCTTTGGTATGCAGAGATGAAAAGGAATTTGGATCGCTTTGAGAATGCAGCCGCTGATGTCGAGTTCGGTAAGATGAGCGGCTCGGTAGGTACATTTGCCAACATTCCACCTGAGGTGGAAGAGTATGTATGTGAAAAGTTGGGGCTGCAACCGGCCCCCATATCTACACAAACCTTGCAGCGTGACCGCCATGCGGCTTATGTGGCAACACTTGCCCTGATCGGTTCTACTTTAGAGAAGATGGCCGTAGAGATACGCCATTTGCAGCGCAGTGAAGTCAGAGAGGCTGAGGAGTTTTTCAGGAAAGGGCAGAAGGGGTCCTCTTCGATGCCCCACAAGCGCAACCCGGTCAGTTCAGAGAATATCTCCGGCTGCTCGCGGGTGCTTCGCGGCTATATGGTCTCAGCCTATGAAAATATCCCGCTATGGCATGAGCGTGACATCTCACACTCCTCGGTTGAGCGAATTATACTGCCTGATGCCACTATTCTGCTCGATTATATGCTTAACCGTTTCTCGGGAGTGGTGGACAAGCTTACCGTGTTTGAAGACAATATGAGAGACAATATTTATAAAACGTATGGCCTGACTTTTTCACAACGGGTGTTACACATGCTCATCGACAAGGGGATGTCACGCGAAAAAGCATATGATACCGTTCAGCCCCTGGCCATGAAGGCCTGGGAGGAGAAAGTCATGTTTCGGGATCTGGTGGAAGCCGATGAAGCCGTACGAGAGCAACTCAGCGAAAAAGATATCGACAAGGCTTTTGACCTGGAGCACCACACCCGCAATGTTGATCGAATTTTCCAAAGAGTAGGACTGTCGTAGCCAGAATCCGTTTTGGGATTTAAACACCCATTTCAATGCAAGGTGCCGGCCGGCAACTCTAATTTGATTTATAGTCATTCAAAGTTATGCAAGACTGGAAAGAACTGATTTTCTCCGGTACTGTTTCCTTCACAGAAAAGGCGACCAGAGTATTTGAGTACCAATTCGAAAATAACCTGGTATATAAACGATACTGTATTGCACTGCATAGAGTTATAAGTAATAGTTCAAGTGATATTGAAATAACGGATAGCCCCGGGTTTGCTGAAAAAGTGAAGGGAAATATTATTAAAAGTGCCCGGCAGGACATCTCGGCCATTCCTATGTTTCCTGTTCAGGGATTCAAGGATGCCTTGCTCACTTGCAGGCCCGATTCCGATCCGGACCTGATATTTAAAAGCAGCGGTACCTCGGGTATGAGTCGTAGTGTCCATCCGGTAGCAGATGCCGGCATATACCGCGAGTCACTTGCCAAAGGCTTCGGCCATTTTTATGACCCGGACCAGGCAGTTATACTGGCTTATACCCCGGGTTACGCTGATAATCCGGATTCCTCACTGCTTTGGATGCTAAATGAACTTATTAACCGGGACCAGAGCGAATTGAGCCGATTTTTACCATTGGATGAACCATTGGATCAAAATGAGATTGATCATATTAGAAAATCGGGTCGCAGGCTCATTCTGTTTGGAGCCGCTTTCGGCCTGGTTGACTTGGTTGAGCTATCGGATGTC
>DATFJD010000233.1:0-5523 GCA_035269475.1 Halalkalibaculum sp. | reverse complement strand
TGCAAAAGCTACGGCAATGGCATGGTTGCCGGCACTCACCGCCGTTACCCCCCGCTTTAATTCTTCCTCATCAAGGCTCATCATATTGAGGAGGGCGCCGCGCGGTTTAAAGCTGCCACCGTATTGAAATAATTCGAGCTTGAGAAAAACCTCGGTTTCTTCACCAAACAGTCGTGATACTTCATCCCCTTTCCACTGCCAGGCAGGGGTATAGCGAACCTTTTCCCCCAGTTCTTGACGGGCAGATTTTATTTCGTCTAAAGTCGGAATATCAATGGAGCTCATAAAACACGATTGTTAATTAGGCAAGATTATATAAAAGGCAACAGCCATTTGGAAACATAAAATATAGGGATATTGAAGCAGGCGCTTTGTTAATACTTATAACAAATCATACTATCATGTTTGATTGATTGAAAAAAATTAATAGCAGCTGGCATGGAATTATACCCAACTGTTAAGTGGACATGAAATTAAATAATCAACTTGTTATAATAATTCTGAGAATCTTTTAAATCAGTTGATCTGAGGATAATAACATCAAAATGCGGCATCATGAGTGAAAGTGAAATTAAGATTGATACAAGCACCCATCGACAGGTACCCACCACCTCCGAACGTATCAAATATGCCTTGACCTCACTTTTACTGGGGTTCTTGCTGGTGCAGATCATTGGTTTCTGGATGTTCCCGGGCCCGGGCCTGGGAGGTATCTATATGTTCTCTTCTTCCCACCCACTGGTCAGTTCCGTAGGCAGATTTACTACCGTGATCGTGTCAGCCTTTTTAGCTATTTGCCTGGTGGCAGGATGGTTCCAGGGCAAATATTTCGTTGACCGCCTGAAAGGCTATTTCAACTTCTGGAAGTTCTGGTGATTATTGAATTCATTTTAACCAACTACATCTCCAGGCCTTGGAAATGCTAGATAAACAACAAAGGCGACTCCGGTTAAGAGTCGCCTTTACAGTTTTAAAATTATGTCACATCCGGAGTTGAACAGGCAACCGGTTAATCATACTCAAAGAACCCTTCGCCGGTTTTGTCACCCAGCTTGCCGGCGTCAACCATTTTAACCAGCAGCGGACAAGGCCTGTATTTGGGATCTTTGAATCCTTCATAGAGTACATTCATGATATCCAGGCATACATCCAATCCAATAAAGTCGGCCAGGCGCAACGGTCCCATGGGATGAGCCATACCCAGCTTCATAACAGAATCAACATCCTCCGGCTTAGCAACACCTTCATGCACGCAATAAATAGCTTCGTTGATCATAGGCATCAGCACGCGATTGGAAACAAATCCCGGGTAATCTTCCACGGGTATCGGAGTTTTGTCCAGAAGACGGGACGTTTTCTCTATCGTTTCATAAGTTTCTTCACTGGTCTCAAAGCCTTTGACAATTTCAACCAGTTTCATAACCGGTACGGGATTGAAGAAATGCATCCCGATAAACTTTTCCGGGCGTGAAGTTGCCGCCGCAATTTTGGTAATGGAAATAGAAGAAGTGTTTGTAGCCAGAATAGTATGGTCCGGTGCGGCATCATCAATTTTAGAGAAGATCTTCTTTTTGAGATCAAAGTTCTCAGGAACCGCTTCCACAACCAGGTCAACATCCTTCACAGCATCTTCCACAGATATAAAAGTAGTAATACTTTCCAGGGTTTCAACTTTTTCGGCGGCATCGATTTTCTCTTTTTTCACCATCCGGTCCAGGTTCTTCTCAATGGTAGAAAGAGCCTTATCCGCGAGATCCTGGTTGGTTTCAACCAGGTTGACAAGAATTCCATTCATGGCGAATACATGCGTGATGCCATTGCCCATGGTACCGCCGCCTATCACTGCTACTTTTTTGATATCCATAAATATTTTGAACTTTTTTGTTTTGGGTTAACGCAAACCTTTCTTGACTAATCTTTGAGAGTATAGAAATTAATCGGCACTTTCAATGATCAATTCATACAATAATCAATGCAACTTTTGTACATTCCCCCTAACATTTATGATCTAATCAAGATTCAGCTTTCATGAAGACATTTCTGAAGGGCGCCCTTTTTCTGCTGGTATTTATTATCGGAGTTTCCGGCGTTGCCATTTACTGGACCTTCTACCGTCCGCTTCCGGATTATAACAGCAGTAACCGGCTTTCCGGCCTAAACAGTGAAGTTGAAATTCACTGGGATACCTTTGGAGTACCCCATATTTATGCCTCCAACAAGAAAGACCTATACCGGGCAACCGGCTACGTGCATGCGCAGGACAGGCTTTGGCAAATGACGCTATCGCAGCTCGCCGCGGAAGGACGGTTTGCAGAATTCCTGGGAAAAGAACTTCTGTCTTATGACCAGCTTCAGCGTACCATCGGCTTTTGGAGAGTGGCCAAAAAAATTGAAGAGCAGCTTTCCGATAGCACACTGGCGCAGATACAGGCTTATGCCGACGGCGTCAATGCCTATGTCGAAAGCCATCCGAAATCACTTCCTATTCAGTTCGCCCTTGCAGACATGGAACCCATTCCCTGGACAGTGACCCACACCATAGCCCTCTCTCGCCTGATGGCATGGGATTTAAACATTCCCTGGAAAGCCGAAATAAGTTACTCGCTGGCGCGGCAAAAACTTAACAGCAACCAGTACCGGCAGCTTTTCCCGAATGAAAAGATATATGCCGGGGCTCAACGAGCGGACTCTTTAGCAGAACATTATGCCGGAGCACTGCTGCCGTTGATAAAAAAACAGCAAGAACTGGACAAGCTATTGAACAAAGAGGGAAGCCTGAAAGGAAGCAACGCCTGGGCCGTAAACGGTTCGAAAACCGATACCGGCTTCCCCATGCTTGCCGGTGATCCACACCTGGGCCTGAACATGCCCGGAAACTGGTATGAGGTACATTATAATCTAAACGGAAAGAACCTCTCGGGTGCCACCCTTGCAGGTGCGCCGGTCGTTATTTTGGGTCAGAACGACTCCCTGGCCTGGTCGCTCACCAATGTTATGCTGGATGACACTGACTTTTATGAAGAAGCGATCAATCCCGAAAACTCCAACCAGTATGTATTGGATACGCTGGCAGGTGAAACACTCTATGAAGAGTTTAGGGTTCAGCGTGAAGTTATCAAGATAAAAAATCATGACGACACCACTTTTACCCGACGGGTTTCAAAGCACGGCCCCGTCATTTCCGATATTTATCACGAGCAGGCATTGATTGACGATCGTGTAATTACCATGCGTTGGACCGGCTTAGATGTAACCAATGAGATGGGAGCCCTTGAAAATATGGGTTGGTCCCAATCTTTTGATGAGTTCCGGCAGGCAGTCAGGTCGTTTAGAGTACCCGGACAAAATATTATTTATGCAGATAAAGCAGGCAATATCGCCCAGTTCACAGCCGCCAACATTCCGATTCGAAATCCGAACCCGCTCGTGATAAGAGAGGGATGGGATCCTGACCAGGACTGGCAGGGTTATATCCCGTTCAATGATTTACCCAAAACAATTAACCCGGAACAGGATTGGGTTGCAAATGCCAACAACGCTATTGCAGGAACTGACTATCCCAACTATATAACTGCTTACTGGCACGGAGATTACCGGTATCAACGTATTCGCCAGTACTTAAATCGCAATGAGCCGGTCAATAAACAGCTATTTCAGCTAATGCAAAACGATACTTACTCGGCCCTGGCTGAAGAAGTGACGGCATATATTTTGCCCGCGATTGAGTCACAGCAGGGTGAAAAAGAGTATTTTAAAACAGCTGTTTCCTACCTCCGCAATTGGGACTTTACCTATAGTCCGTCTGAAACCGCCGCTTCCATAATGGATGTGTTTATTCTGGAATTCACCCGAAATGTTCTTGAAGACGAATTGGGGCCGGACGTTTACAATGCTTTTATCAATTACTCCGGGCAGCCGGTCCGGGTCATCACCAGGTTGATGAGAGATGGAAGCTCCCTGTTCGACGATATAAATACTGAGCAGGAAGAGAATATGCGCATGCAGATCATAGCCAGCATGGAAGAGGCACTTCAGTATCTTGTAGATACCCAGGGGCCTGAACCGATAGAGTGGCGGTGGGAACTGATTCATACTCTTACGTTGAAAGCCCCCTTATTTAGCGAAGCTGCGGAAAGCGAATCAGCTCCGGCTGCCCTGAAACTGATTGTAGATAACATACTGAATAAGGGCCCATTCCCTGCCGGGGGACACAGCCACAGTATAAATAACGGCGAGTATCGCTGGACGAATCCTTATGATATGGTGCTGGGGCCGTCAATTCGCAGAATCGTCGATTTCTCAGACCTTAGCAGCACTTTATCGATATTGCCAACCGGACAGTCAGGCAATCCACTGTCTCAGTATTATGGCGACCAAACCGAAAGCTGGCTTAACGGGGAATACAAATTCTTTTACCAGGACAGCTCATTTTTCAATGAAAGCCAGTACCAAAGCATGACATTGACTCCTTCAAATTGACCCGTGAACAATAGATTGACTCGATTTGAAGTTTAAACTATGTTAGGTCACTGAAAAGTTTCAGGCGTCAGCACTATTTAACTTTACACCCCATATACCTAAAAAAATATGCGTAAGCAATTACCTATAGCCTATGCGCTTTGCATCAGCCTATTTTTATTTTCTTATGGCTGCTCATCAAGTAAACAGGCAGTTGATGAAAATAAAGATGCAGCTCATGGTATTGAGCAGGAAAGCGTTCTTGAAAATATTGATGCAAGCTCCGAAAAATCTAATAAACCGTCGTCTGCTGTCATCAAAAAGGAGGTTTCAGTATCCGGGCCCGAGGGAATAGAGAGTATGATTGAGGGAATGACGCTCCGCGAAAAAATCGGCCAGTTATTCTTTGTACCCGCCTACGGAATATTTAAGAGCAATGATGACGCCTCCTATAGGGAGCTGATTCAGCAGATAAGAAAACATCATATCGGGGGAATCATATTTTTTAGCGGGGAGATTTATGGTCAGGCCATACTTACAAATAAATTACAGGAAGCCAGCAAAATACCTCTCTGGATTACCCAGGATATGGAATATGGAGCTGCAATGCGGGTTAGAGGTACCACCCGATTTGTTCCGGCAATGGGTGTTGCAGCCACTCAAAATACCGATTATGCCTATTGGGTAGGGAAAGTGACGGCACGAGAAGCCAAGGCGCTGGGCGTAAACCAAATCTATGCCCCTGTCCTAGATGTAAATAACAATCCGGATAACCCGGTGATCAATGTCCGCTCTTTTTCCGGTGACCCGAAAACGGTCGCCGCTTTCGGGGAGGCATTTATAAATGGAGCCGAATCTGAGAACGTTATTTCAACGGCAAAACACTTCCCGGGACACGGTGATACCGATACCGATTCCCATATTTCCCTGCCAACCATCAATTACGATTATGCTCGTTTAGATTCCTTGGAGCTCGTCCCCTTTCGGTCTGCTATCAACAACGGCTTGAAAAGTATAATGAGCGCTCATATAGCATTTCCTAAAATCAGTAACAATCCTACTATG
>DATFJD010000232.1:0-3889 GCA_035269475.1 Halalkalibaculum sp. | reverse complement strand
AAGGTTTCATCATCATAGCTGCTGCTTCCACTCATCCATGTGCGGATGAGTTTAAATATGTTGTAAAAAATGAAGCCTGCTAATCCGACACCTCCTACAATGGCTACTACCGCAATAATAAACTCTTCTCCACTCATGATCGGACCTTATTTTTTTCTTGTAAATCGTTTGTTAATATTCCTCTTTCTTGTGGTGCTTCAATTTGCTCGAACCCTTTCTCTTCATCTAACTCATTTTCTTGCCGGGCTACTATGGCTTCCAGTTGATTGACTCTCTGTTGCATTTCTTTTTTATGCTTGATAAATGCTTGGGCCAGCTGGTTATAGCTATTTTCATCTATATTGCCGTCACGGTAATGATATTTCATCCAGGAACTTATGAGTCCTGTTGCACATCCAATTGCAACGATTGCAATTACCATGATAATTTCAGGTTCCATTATTGAGTCCTCCGTTTGTCAGCTAATTCAGATACTTTCTGTTTGTTCTCTTCCGTGTGATCTGTTTCTTCGATTTCAATTTCTTTCAATCCGGCACCGGCACCGGTTTTGAACTCCTCGGGTTCACCGGCTGCAATGGCTTCCAGATTCTCTATACGTGTTTTAAGTGTATTTACAAGCTTTCTTAAATCATCCACATCCTGTTCGTTCTGGTGGCTCTTATTCATCAGTTTTATCTTGTTTTTCTGGTATTCCAGAATCATGCCGCCAATTATCGCCGCTAATGGAATAAGAACCCAAATCCAGGTTGCCATAACAAATATCTTTTTATTAAGGTTAATATAATGTACTAAATATCAGGGAGATTGAAAGGTTGGTTTCACGATTATTCGTCACCATAGTTTCGTTCTCCGAATATGGCCCGTCCGACCCGTACCATGGTCGAACCCTCTTCAATGGCAATTTCCATGTCATTGGTCATGCCCATGGAAAGCTCATCCAGCTGAATATTCTCGCATTCCCATTCGCGGTGGCTGTCCCGAACTTCTCTCAGCAGTTTGAATTCCGGACGTACCTTCTCCACTTCGCCGGGATCCACAAAAGTTGCCATACCCATCAAGCCTCGTATTCTCACGTGATTCTTGCCCCGGGCATATTCCAGAATTTTTTTCAGGTCTTCAGGCTCGCAACCGCTTTTTTGGTCCTCTCCGCTTATGTTTACCTGTATCAGGGTATTGATTACCCGGTCTATACGGGAAGCCCTCTTTTCAATTTCACGGATGGTTTTCTTTTTGGGAACGGAATCAATCCAGTTTACCCGCTCGACCATGTATTTTATCTTGTTGGTTTGAAGGTTGCCCACCATGTGCCACTGGATGTCGTCGTGTTCGCAGGCATCCATTTTGTCTTGAAGCTCTTTGGCCCTGTTTTCACCGAAATGCAGCTGTCCGCATTGGTAGGCCTCTTCGATATCTTCCAGCGGTTTCATTTTACTGATGGCGATCAGGGCCACCTCGTCACTGTCTCGCCCGGCGTTCTTACATGCTTCTTCAATCCGGGTTTGAACATCTTTCAGGTTTTTGCATATGTCTTCAGCCATAAATCAGGAATTGGTTTGGGATACCGCACGGTTTGGCAGGGTATCCTGTTTAGTTGATAGCGATTAAATTTCATTGAACGAATTCATTAAAAATAAGCTTTTAACAAACGGATTTAAATCGTATTTTTGGAGTCTGAATCAATGAAAGGATTAACATATTATTCGACTCGGTTCTGAATAAACTTAAATTTAGCAATCGTTATTTATTTGTTTCAAGGCATTTTCATTCTGCAACCCGCAAATTTAAAAACGGGGACAGATAGCCAGCTATGAATATCCAGGTTCGGCATATTTCTACCTTCCTGAATCAATGGGCACCGCCCAATACGAAACTGGATTATGATAACGTAGGTTTACTGGTCGGCGATCCCAACCAGCATATTTCCAGAGCCCTTACCTGTCTTGATGTTACCCTGGATGTCGTTGAAGATGCTATTGACAAGGGCTGTGAACTGATTGTAGCCCATCATCCGCTCATTTTTAAAAGCATAGACAGCATAAATCCCGTGGATGAGCAGGGTAAGGTCATATACGAGTTGATTAAGAACGATATATCACTGATTGCGGCCCACACCAACCTCGATGCTGCCCTGGACGGAGTGTCATTTGTGCTCGCTCAGAAGCTTGGGCTGGAAAATGTGAAGTTCCTGGACAACAGCTATAATATCAGCCGCAAAATTGTATTGACCACGTCACATTCAGACAGCGAGTCGATGCTTAAGCTTCTGAACTATTATTCTGCAGAAGAAGCACATTATTATACGGTAGAAGGAAGGAAAGGCCAGCAATATACCTACGAAGCCATTATTGATGAGCACAATGTATCGGGGCTTAAAAACGAGCTTAAGAAAAACGGGCTTCTTGAACGGAGTAACTTTAGAATTATGGATATCGCCAGTCCGTCGAATAATGTGGGAATGGGCGTGGTTGGTTTTTATCGTGACCAGGGACTGACACAGAACGATTTCCTGGATGTGCTATCCAGGGCTCTTGATGTATCTGCAATTCGTTTTTCAGGTTCGGCAGACCAAATAAAAAAGGTTGCCGTTTGCGGGGGAGCCGGTGTCTCACTTGCCGGGAAGGCCCGGAAGGAAGGTGCCCAGGCATTTGTAACAGCCGACATCAAATACCACGATTATTTTACGGGTGCAGAAGATTTTCTATTAATTGACGTTGGCCATTATGAAAGTGAGGTGCCCATAGTTGAGGCGCTGCAGAAAGAGCTTTCAGAGGCTTTCGAAGAGCTCAAAATATTCGAGACCGGGGTAAATACCAATCCGATGAACATTCATATAGCAGATTTTAAACAAAACCAACAGGACTAAACGATTACAAAGCAATCTATGGAAGAAGTACTTCAACAATTAGCCAATCTTCAATACATCGACAGCCGAATAGATCAACTTAAGCAATTGCGTGGGGACCTGCCGGAAGAGGTTCTGGATATTGAAACTGATATCAATCGGTATGAAGCAAAACTGAACCAGCTCGAGGAGGAAGAGCAAAACCTGAAAGTTGAGCGGAAGAATATGGAGCTGGAGGTCAAGGATGCTGAAGAGAAAATGAAAAAATACGAAGAACAGCAGACCACCGTTCGCAATAATCGCGAATATGATGCCTTAACCAAAGAGATTGAAGCTCAAAAGCAGGTAATTGAGAATGCCGAGTCCAGAAAAGAGGAAATAGAAAAGCGGCTCGAAGAGATTGAACCCGAGAAGGAAGAGGCAAAAGAGAACCTGGAACGGATTCAGGAACTCCACAAAGAGAAAAAAGAAAATCTTGAGAAGGTTGTTAAGGAAACTGAAGATGAAGAGGAAGAGCTTCTTGAAACCCGTGACAAGATCGAAGAAGAGATCGATGACCGCTACCTGAGAAGCTATAAGCGTCTTCGCAACGGGCTTTCGAACGGTCTGGCCGTTGTAGCTATGGAAAAAGGTGCCGCTCTGGGCATGGCGCTGCCACCACAAACCCAAGTGGAAGTTCGTCGAAAAAACAAGATAATCATCGATGAAAACAGCGGAAGAATCGTTGTTGATCCTTCATTCTTTGAAAAAGCAAAAAAAGAACTTTCCTGACTCTTTTGGTCTGCGCTTAAAGACTGCGATTGCTGAACTGTAGAGAAAGATCTGTTCTCTGCAGCCTTCCTCTAGGTTTATAAACGCCAAGTTTCTTATCTTTATATAGGATGATCGGGTAATCGCTCGCCTGCATTAAAGCTTCGGCAAGCAGGTGAGAGGAAAGTCCGAACACCAACGAGCATTGTGCTTCCTAACAGGAAGATTCGGGAAACCGGATAGCCAGTGCCACAGAAAATATACCGCCTCCAGCGCTCTGCGCTGGAAATACAAAAA
>DATFJD010000231.1:0-2287 GCA_035269475.1 Halalkalibaculum sp. | reverse complement strand
GTCTAAAAAGGTACTGATTGTCGAGGATGACATCCTGCAACAGATCATCCTTGAGCAAATGGTAACTTCAATGGGCCATACGGTTCTGGCAAAAGTATCAAAAGGAACCGAAGCCATTAAGTCGGCACTTCGCTTGGATGCGGTTGACCTGATTCTAATGGATATCAAGCTTTCCGATAATATTGACGGAATTGAAGCCATGAGCAAGATTAGGAAATCTTCTAATGTCAAGGTCATTTATGTAACAGGGAATACAGAACCTCAGAATGTTGAAAGAGCTAAAAAAACGGATTATGTAGCTTTTCTTTCCAAACCGGTCGATAAAAACCTGCTGGCTAAGGCGCTTGAAGATGCTTTTTAATATCGTATAGAGACCTTTATTGGCTTAAGTTTTTTTTATTCTACTTTGCCCACCTTTTTCCGTATTCTTATTAACAGTTTTTAATTTGAGAATTCCTCAAATTGTTTAAAATTGTATTCTAGCTATAGCACTGCAGAAAATGGTATCAATAGCCTTTAAACGACCATATTATGGGTATATCCGAAAATTTCCTGGTAAACACCAAGTCTTTTGACCCTATCATACAGGCGTTAATATCGAGATCGGAGCATCCCGATACCATTTCTGATACCACTCTTGAAAAGATGGGATATGATAATCCCAGCGACCTGCTTGTACTTCATGTCCTCAGGGGACTCGATATAATCAATCAGGATAAAACCCAGTCTGATTTATATTTCAAAATGGTGGACTCCAAACACACCAAGGAAGCGATAGCTGAAGGTGTCATCAACGGATACGGGGATCTCTTTCTTAAAAATCACAATATCCACAAGATGCTTCCGGGTGAAATTCAGGAAGAGCTTAGGGATTACTTTGACGGCAAGAAGACAGATCTCATTATCAAGTATATAGCCAATACGTTCCATAAACTGGTCTCATTCGCCGGTATTCAGACCGTTGAGGAAGCGCGAGACCGAATGCTGGGCGATGAAATGCAACCCGCCAAAGCCGATGCAGATACAGATACCGGCACCGCAGTGGAAGCTGAAAATGCAGGGACAGAAACAAGCGACGCTGATAGCAATTTGAGAGAAGCCGGAAGCAACGGCAAGACCAAACCCGACTACCGGGCTGCTTCCGAGCAAAAAGAAATCAGTAGTAGAAGTGTGGAGGAAATACTTTTTGGAGAGAAACGAGGGGCCGATGATAAGGATGAGGCCGCTGAAAAACGTGATGAGCCTGTGCCCGAAGAGGCTTCCTCCGATATCAGCGAGTCGCAGCTTGAAGCAGATTCAGATTATGACATTGAGGAAGATGAATCTGTTCAAGAATTTAAATCGTCTGAAGATACAGGTTCAGGCATAGATACCCCACAAACACCTGAAGAGCAGCAATCCGAAGAAGAAATTGCCAAATCAAGCGAAACCCCTGCCCTTTCCGGGAATGAAGATATCAGCCTGACAGAATTAGATACCTCCGATAGGCGCATACAGAAAGCCGTTGTAAGAAGATCTGAGCTGCAATATAAGCTGGGCCACTACGAAGATGCACTGGATACGAGTGAAGAGGTTATCGCATATTTTGACAGTGCCAATGAGGAATTTCTAAAGCAGGCCGTATCCGAAGCCGTAATCAGGCGCGTTGACTTAGTCAAAAAACTTGAACAGGGCCACAAGTTGCTACCGGCCCTGAATGAAGTCATCCGACGATTCAGCAATTCCGAAAATCCTGAATACTACGAGCAGGCATCCAAGGCAATGCTTCAAAAGGCAGAGCTGCTGGAAGCCAAGGATTTCGACCGCCAGGACCTATTGCCGCTGTATAACAATATCATCAGTCGTCTTGAAAACGAGGCCGAACCTAACATACAGGAAAAGGTCAACGAGATTTTTATCAGTAGGTTGAAGCTGCTTAACCGTGCCGATGATAAGTCAGAACTACTCAAGGCTCTGGAGCAATCCATAAATCGTTTCAGTGATACCAAGCGTTTCCGAAAATACCTTAAAGAAACCATGTTCAGAAAAGCGGAGATCCTGGAAGATATGAACCGCAATGAAGAAGCCCTGGAGGCCTATACGACCTTCCTGGAAGAGTTTGGGGAAGCCATTGAAAGTTAAATAATATTTCCACATCCATCCTCCGGTCTCCGATCTCCGTTTATTCTTTATCCTTTCTTAGCGTTTTCCTTTTTAAAAGAGATTGAGGATTCCTTATATTTGCTTTCCGTTTTTTGCCCGAGTGGCGGAATTGGTAGACGCGTTGGTCTCAAACACCAATGTCCTC
>DATFJD010000230.1:0-4198 GCA_035269475.1 Halalkalibaculum sp. | reverse complement strand
GAGTTATTGAGGGACTGAGGGATTGATTTACTGAATTGTTGAGGGATTGAGTTGCCTCATACATCTTAATTAAATTCACATGTTTTATCCTAGATTTAGACTCATAATTCACTCCCTCAGTAAATCAGTAAATCAATAAATCAAAACTAATTCAATGAAGGGAATTATTCTCGCCGGGGGCAGCGGAACCCGCTTGCATCCTATTACAACCAGTGTATCAAAGCAGCTGCTGCCTGTCTATGACAAGTCCATGATCTATTATCCCTTGTCAGTACTTATGCTGGCAGACATCCGGGAGATTCTGATCATCACTACGCCCCGAGATCATGAGCTTTTTATGAACTTGTTAGGGGATGGTTCAAAATGGGGCTTGAAACTATCCTATGCCGTTCAGCCGGAACCCAAAGGCATTGCCCAGGCTTTTACCATTGGGGAAGATTTTATTGGTGGAGATTCCGTAGCACTCATACTTGGAGATAATATCTTTTACGGACAGGGATTCACGGGTATACTCGAAAAGGCTTCAAAAATTGAAAGTGGTGCCACGATATTCGGACATAAAGTGAAAGATCCCCAGCGATTCGGGGTAGTCGAGTTTGATGAAAATCAAAAGGTTCTCTCCATCGAAGAAAAGCCGGACGAGCCCAAATCGGAATATGCGGTGACCGGACTCTACTTTTACGATAACAGGGTGGTTGATATTGCCAAATCGTTGACACCCTCAGACCGGGGAGAGTTGGAAATTACCGATGTCAACAGAAGCTATCTTGAAGAGGGGAATCTAGATGTTGAACTGCTGGGACGCGGTTTTGCCTGGCTGGATACCGGAACGCCGGAATCCCTGCTGGAAGCTTCCCAGTTCGTAGAGATTATTGAACGGCGCCAGGATTTGAAGATCGCCTGTCCGGAGGAGATCGCCTATCGTAAAGGATGGATCAGCAAAGAAGAGATTCTGAAACTGGCTTCTGAGTTTTCTAACTCCTACGGCGCATATCTTGAAAAGCTGGTTGGGAATAGTTAGAGCTGTTTCACAAAGGTACACGAAGATACTAAAAGGGGCACAAAGCTTTTGTTCGCTATGAGCGAGTTTGACGGGTACAGATTTTTGAATGATGCCAACACACTTTTAAAAGGTTGACTAGCTGGTTCACAATAGTGCAAAAATTTTCCCATAACTCTGGTGGCAACTAACGGATAATCAGCTTTATGAGATCCCTGCCTGCGCAGGGATGGTGCGGGTTAGTGAGAGCTGGAAGGAGCAATAAGCAATACCGGAAGAAATGTTCTCATGCCAAGCCTCTTACACTCTGTACATCCGCGTAGTTAGCCTCACCGTCGGGAGCAGAACTCCCTCGGAACAGAATATGGCCATGAATGCAAAAATGTTGTCATCCCGGACCCCGTTCCGGGAACTCATAAAGGCATGAGCTTATAGACGAGCTCGCATCTCTAGAGGTTGACATGCTGTTATGCTCCTGAACCGGATCCTCAGAGCTGAAGCTGTCTCACAAAGGGATACGAAGGTACCACAAAGAGGCAAAAGCTTTTTTACTTTGTAAGTAGAGTAAACAACCACTCTTTGTGAAACTTTGGCTCTTCTTTGAGAACCTTTGTGAGATAACCCTCCTGCCTGAATCAAAAAAATTCAATTCTTAATGTAAGGAATAGCTCCCTTACGGGTCTTACCGTTATACCTCATCTGCTAGCATAACCATATTAAAAACAAACAATTATGAAGAGAGGGAGTTATGAAACACCGAGAGAGAACTATATCTAGATTTTTTATTTTCACCACATTTTTTTCCATGTTTTTTTGGATGATATTCCCGGTTGCACTAAAAGCACAAACGCCGGCTATTACTGCAACGGCATCTGTATTAGCAGCACAGCCCAACGAAACGGTAACCTTAACTTTTGCAGTAGACACCCCGGTTGACGCCTACTACTTTGGAACAGAAGTTCAGTTTGACCCCCTGATTTTTGAGTTTATGGGCGAATTTGATACCGGGCTGATGACCGGTGGCATAACCATTGCCGATCTGCTCGCAAATAACAGGGTCGGTGCTTCGGTAACACGCATGGACCCGCTTTCAGGCCCGGCTTCAGGAAACCTGTTGTCTTTGAATTTTCGTGTCCGCCGGACAGCGTCTGTAGATGCATCCGATTTCACATTTCTATCCGCCGATCTGAATGATTCCAACGGGTTATTGATTGAGACACTCCCGCCTGTGCCACTGAGCCTTCAGGTGGAAGAGGGAGTCAGTGATCTTAAGCTGACGATACCGGCTGTTAACCAATTGGCTGAGGGAGAGGAGCTCACTGTTTCCGGAGAAATATATGTGAACGACATAACCGTTAACGAAAGCATAGAATCTGCCCGGGTTACCATGTGGGTCGGATTAAATCTCACCGATACCGATCCATCCGGCTGGAGCGAGCTGTCCTGGACACCGATGGTATTCGACAGCCAACAGAATACTTATCACATGTACCGGGAAAATGTCGGTTTTGGATTAACTTCCGGAACCTACTACATAGCACTTAGAGGCCGGTTAGATACGCAGAACTATGTCTATGGCGGTACGAGTGCGTCAGGAGGCGGTATCTGGGACGAGGTGACTAACAGAAATGCACAACTTATTATTGATGAGAGTCCGCCATTTCGATATGTACTGGCCGGGTGGGAATTTGATGATGAGACACTGCTTGCATCAAGAGCCGTACCTGCAAATGAAGATATTCTGTTTCAAATAGTTGGCGCAAGTGACGATGGGTTTAGCGCCGGTGCTGCCGGTCGGGCAGCCAATGCTGACGGGTGGCAATTTGCGGAAGGCGACGAAAAATACTGGCTGGCCCTACTCTCCACCGAAGGATTTCAAAATATAACAGTCTCCTCTAAACAATACGGCACCGGCTCAAGTCCACGTGACTTTGAAATGGAAGCCAGCCTGGATGGTGTTAGCTGGGATCTTATTTCCCAGGACACCATCCGGGTTGCTTCCAGCTGGAACAGTGCGGTTATAGATAACCTCGCCCTGCCGGCCGGGTATGATGATCAGCCTGAAATATATATTCGATGGATACGGCGCGGAGATCTCAGGGTAGATGGGACAACCGGAATCACAACGGGAAATAATAGAATAGACGATGTGTTTGTATCCGGTGAAAATATCAGTCCCTATGAAGTATCGGTTTGGCCCGGAGATGCCGATAATAACGGTTTGGTTGATGAGCTGGATGTGCTGCCACTCGGCCAGTACTGGTTGAGCGCAGGCCCCTTACCTGTTTATCCCGGTACAGACTGGAGTGCCCGTAGCGTTGAGGCCTGGATTCCAGAAGAAGGGACGTATGCCGATGCCAGTGGGGACGGCATTGTTGACCATCGCGATTTGCTTCCGGTGGGGTTGAATTTCGGAGAAACAAGTGCAGTAGCCAAAGAGCTGACCACCATCGAATTTGAAACTCCGCCCATTGCCGAACTCATGCTGAAGACACTGAAAGCCGGTGAGCGGGCTAAAATCAGTATTCAATCCGATGAACCGGTTTTATTGACGGGCATCAGCTACCGGTTACACCTGGGTAATTTGGATCCGGCATACTGGAGGATAGTCGAATCAGGGGCCGGAGAATGGGGCATAGATTGGACCGAAGAAGATAAGTTACTGAGTTTTGACCGGAAGGAGCAG
This sequence comes from Halalkalibaculum sp., assembly GCA_035269475.1. Classification (GTDB taxonomy): domain Bacteria; phylum Bacteroidota; class Rhodothermia; order Balneolales; family Balneolaceae; genus Halalkalibaculum. The sequence goes on along the minus strand of DATFJD010000230.1, from coordinate 512 downwards.
GGATACTCACGGGCATACGTTACTATGGTTCATAAAGGAAAAATAGAACCCAGGTCGACCGCCGGCCTGGCAGCTATTGTTATTGAAGCAAGCCGCGATTGGAATCAGGATGTCAGAGTATCCCTCGAAAGAGTTGTACTGACTAATAACAGGGACCGTCAATCCCTGAATTCTGCACTACTGGTTTCCGAAGATGGAAAAGTTGACGAGAATACCGATCCCGATCTGCCGGCCCGTGTTCGCCTCCGGCAAAACTACCCCAATCCATTTAATCCGGAAACCGTGATCAATTACTCATTGCCTAATGACGGGGATGCCTCCATGGTAATTTACGATATGCTGGGCCGGGAAGTAGCCACCCTATTTAACGGCCCACAGAAAGCGGGAACCTACGACCTTCGCTTTGACGGCAGCAACCTGTCCAGTGGCATCTATATTTACCGCCTCAAAGCCGAAGGCAAAGTACTGACACGCATGCTCACGCTTATTAAGTAAAATATGTTTAGCCACAG
>DATFJD010000229.1:0-4552 GCA_035269475.1 Halalkalibaculum sp. | reverse complement strand
GAATATGTAAATGCAAATGGGGTCTTCCCCGAAATCCCGCCCGAAAGTGCCGACGGGAATGTCCTTATTGTTGGAGAAACTCTGCTATATACATTTTTAGCGCAGTTTTTTGAAAACGTACCGCCCATGTGGGAGATGTACCACTATCCCTTTCTGTTTGCCGGATGGCTGGGCCTCTTTTTTACGGCCCTTAACCTTATGCCGGTCGGACAACTCGACGGCGGACATATTTTATACTCCCTTATCGGTTTCAAAAAGCACCGTATTGTCGCCCGTATTGCATTCGGCATCTTGACGGTACTGGCCGGCATTGAATCCATACCCTTCATTCACCTTAGCCTGGAGGGTTGGGGTTGGAGTCACCCTTCCGGAATCTACAGCTGGTTTATCTGGGCCGGAGTACTCTTTGTTCTGTTTAATAAAGCATTCCATAAGGAACACAGTTGGATTGCTCCCTCTCTTGTGTTATCCATGGCCATTTCTGCAGGCTACCTCTATCTGGTAGCAGGAAGTATCTCAACAACCGGTTCGCTGATATGGGTGGTCTGGTCTTTCTTTATAGCATATTTCGTTAGGGTTGAGCACCCACCGGCATATTATGAACGTAAGCTCAGCACCACCCGCAAGGTTCTGGGATGGTTGAGTATGATCATATTTATACTGTGCATAAGCCCGAACCCCTTATACTTTATCTAAGCATTTCAGCGCCTCATTCCTGTAAAATTGGAACATAATTCAGTATATTCTCAGCCAGAATTTTAACATTTATATCCTCATTTATGAAGTATCTCCTATCAATAAGCTTGTTGCTTTTCATAGTTTCCTGCGGTACGCAGACACCGGAAAATCTAACCGAAAGGATTGATCAACTGATTGCAGAAGACAACTACGGCCAGGCTCTCAGCCTACTAAGCGAAGCTGAGCCGTCAGAAACTGACGCCGATCTGGATCGCCTGAAAGAGAAAACGCATCTCAATTATGGCATCTACCTGGAGTACCGGGGGCCGGAAGACAGCTCAATGCGCGATCGAATGACTTCGGCACTCGAGCAGTACATAGCCGATCTTAAAATCAATTCCGAAAATCAGAAAGCGCGGTCAGAAATTGAACAGATCATGAGCATATACTCTACCATGCCGGATAAATCACCGGGGCAGGACATTGTGAGTCAATTGAATGAACTGGGATTTAATTATTAGGCGAGCGTGAACGGGAGACGGGAAAATATATTTTTTTGAATATATTTTTCAATCTTATCGTTTCACATTTCACATTTCACGTTTCACCTGATACAGTGCCATAAAAAGCTTATTTTATGACCTAGTACAAATTAATACCGTTAGCAATTGATATATGTCCAACAACCAGAATTCCACACCGACCATAAAGAATCGAAAGGCCCGGCATGAGTATGACGTGGAGGAAACCTACGAAGCGGGCATTGTCCTCAGAGGTACCGAAGCCAAATCGCTTCGCCAAGGCAAAGCGAGTATACAAGAAGCTTTTGCTTACTTACAGGATGGGGAAGTTTGGCTGCGGGATATGTATATCAAGCCCTATTCCCATGGCTCCTACGCCAACCATGATGAACGAAGGGAACGAAAACTTCTGCTAAATAAAAGGGAAATTGCCGAACTCAACAAAGCCGTGACCCAGAAAGGCTACACCCTGGTCCCTCTCAAGGTATATTTCAAAAAAGGTTATGCGAAAGTCCTGATCGGCCTCGCCCGCGGTAAAAAGAAATACGACAAACGCGAGGATATCAAAGAAAGAGATACCAAGCGGGAACTGGAGCGCAAGTACAAAGGCACCTACAAAGTGAACATGTAAAGCGCGAAGAATTGCTCTACCGGCTGTTTACAACAGTCACCTCCGTTTCCATTACCGGACTTTTTTGCAGTGTCTGGTAAACCACACAGTATCGTTCGGTAAGCTCCAGCAGTTTTTCGAGCTTCTTATCTTCAGCGTCGGTATCCAGTTCAAACTGCATTCGAATAGCCTTGAAACCCACCGGCACTTCTTTAGATACGCCTAAAGTACCGCGAAAGTCAAGATCGCCCTCTGCTGTTATCTTCCCGTTTTTAATGTTGATACTCATGGCCGTAGCCACAGATTTGAGAGTTGTTCCGGCACAGGCCACCAGCGCCTGAAGCAGCATATCTCCTGAACAGGCTTCTGAACCATCCCCTCCGGTTGCAGGGTGCAGGCCCGCTTCGGCCTCTCCGGCATAGGTTTCAACTGAACAGCTGATATCCGAACCCAGCTTCCCCTCGGCTTGCAAAACCCACTCTGCCTTGCCGGGATTTGATTTGTATTCATCTTTTAAAGGGGCCTGTAAAGCTCGAAGCTCATTTGAATCCATATACCAACTGTTTTTTGTATCCAATTTTTTATTGGTTTCCAAAGTAAGCCTCCCGCCTGTGAGTAGCAAAACGTACCGCTATAAGTTATTTCAACCCAAGGGGGAAAATAGGAAAGCCCCCGGCCGGTGGCTTTCCCGTGTTCCGTGATATTTACCGAAAACGATTGCCTACTATATTATTCGCCGGAAACAGTTTCTGGCAGGTTTTGCGGCATCATTGAAAGGTAAGGGGTTTGAGGTTTGACCCCCGGTGCGAGTGCGAGGGGAGCCCTTTCCCCTTTTGCCCCCATAGATTTTATATAAGCATATAGGGCCCTGGCATCCTCCTCTTTCAAACCGTTGACACTTGGCCAGGGCATCGGTGGCATGCCCTTACGGGTTTTCAGCATTTCAATCCATTGCTGCTCGGTCAGATTTTGTACGGTCAGCCTCAAATTCGGCGGGTATGTGGTGCCCCACGGTCCCTGCCAGCCCAAAGCCGAACCTGTAAGCCAGTCGCTTTCCGGAATATTCGGGTTTTGCATAAAACCATCGGTATGACAATCGTTACAACCGGTAGTAATGATTAAATACCGGCCCTTCTCAACCTGATCGGCGACATTTGTTACGTAACTCTCCTTCTGTGTTTCGGCCTGTCTTTTTTCACATCCCATCGTGAATAGAAGCGCAATTCCTACACTTAATATTAGCTTAGTCATCCTTTTATTAATTTAGCTTAGTGACCTAGTGACTTTGGAGAAGAAGGAAAAATAAGCCTATCCATCCACCAAATTAACAGCATGATACGCACACGCCGGCAAATAGTTAACAGCTTGTAGAAATATTTTAAGCCCTGTGTCAAAGGATTTATCCAGCCAATAATTGACCCGGACCGGAAACCTGACACACAAATTCAAAGAAGAGAAATAATAAAACGAACGGGTTTAGCTGGTTTAGTGGATTAAGAAGCCGCTGGTAAATGTCCCGTTATAACGGCCGTTATCCAGACGTACATTCAAACCGGGATTCACAATGAGTTTTATATTGCTGTTAATATCATAGCCTATGCCCATGTCCATACCTGCAGCAAGGTAATTGGTTAACCCTACAGAAGGCGACATGAGGTAAGAAAATGTAGCCCGGGGAATTAAGTTCAAGCCGGCCTCCTTGCTGAAATCCCGTGACACACCCGTACCTAATGAGAAGAGGCTTAAATGCTGATTCGTAAGATTATGATATTTCCTTTCAAAGGAAGGCATTACTTCAAAATTTACAAAATCACCTTCAGATTGCTTCTTGATGAGAACGTTGGCAAGAAAACTTACCGACTGGTAACTCCTGTTATTAAGAGAGTTGGACCCATAGCTGATTCCCACTGCGGTTTTTCCATTGATTGAGTAATTAAGTCCAATAGCAGGCCCGTCAAAATCCTGAACCTGTGAAAACTGCCCAAAAGTGAAAATACCCTGTGAATCGGAAAGAAAGATATTTTGTGAATAGCCTGAAACCGTAACAAATAAAGAAAACAACAGAAGAACCGCGCATTTTTTATAGATTCCTCTCAAAACATTAACCATCTCCATGATAAAACCCCTATTAATTCTAATTAGCCACACTCATGGAATAAATAAATAAATAAGGCAGCCAATAAGAATTAGTATTCTTTAATGTTCACCAATAAAGAAAGGCTGCCCTGTTGTAACAAGACAGCCTTTTTAAAAAGGAGGATGACCTGTAAGCCGAATTCTGTAAGCCACACCATAAGTGTGGCCGGCAATCATTTATCTGGTTCCCCGGTTACCCGAGGGGTCAAGCGTTCCACCCGGCTGTATTGCGACGAGCAGCGCACAGCCTGCGTGAACTTGCACCTTGTGAGGTTTACCATGCCTCTGATGTCACCACCAGAGCGGTGGGCTCTTACCCCGCCATTTCACCCTTACCCCCGACGCTCCGCGCCGGAAATACTCAATTTCCACCTCTCAAATCCCAAACAAACTGTAAATCTCAATAGTCAAACGTTTAAACCTTGAGATTTTATATTTTAAAATTGTTTGTTATTTGATTTTTGTTTTTTTGTATTTCCAGCGCAGAGCGCTGGAGGCGGTATATTTTCTGTGGCACTGGCTATCCGGTTTCCCGAATCTTCCTGTTAGGAAGCACAATGCTCGTTGGTGTTCGGACTTTCCTCTCACCTGCTTGCCGAAGCTTTAA
>DATFJD010000228.1:0-3976 GCA_035269475.1 Halalkalibaculum sp. | reverse complement strand
AATGGATTTTTTCTGATCCTCATCCAAAAATGAAAAAGGGATGCCTGAAATGATATAATCTACATTGCCGACCAGCGACCGGTCCAGCAATTCCGTCACATACTCAACGCTCTTCCTAAAGAAATGAACCCTCAGATCTTTTATCTCAAGCAGTTTCTTATAGAGAATATCATTGGTTTCAAAAAGATAGCGGTTGGAGTCCGGCGTCATCTTGGCCAGCACATGCTTTGAAAAAACTCCTGCACCGGCGCCATATTCCACAATCGTAATATCCTTTGAAAAATCAATTGGCTTGCAGACCGTACGTATACAGAACCGCGATGTGGGCGTGACCGAGGCCACATCCTTGTCCATAAAGAAACTGCGTAAATATGCTAATGTACTCATAATCACTGTAACGCAGATAAAACGGATTTAAGCCGATACACGCAGCTTTATAATAATTCTTTGCGGAAATCTGCTACAACCGCGTAATCCGTGTTCTATAATTCATTTTTTAGTTGTTCTATTTGATCGCGAATTCTAGCTGCTTCTTCAAACTCCATATTCTTCGCCGCAGTGTACATGGAATCTTTGAGATATTCCATAAACTTTTCCTTGCTTTCGAAAGTCACCTCTTTCATGGCCGGGTTAGCCTTGTACTTGATACCTTCTTCAGCAACTTTTACAAGCTCCAGAGGCTCTTCACCATCCTCTCGTTCCTCATCAAGATCAAAGCTCTTGGTAGAGATCAGTGCGGGATCTACCAGCGGCTTCAGCTCTTTCTCGATAGTCTTCGGTGTAATGCCGTGCTCTTTGTTGTATTCTTTTTGAATCTTCCGGCGGCGCTCGGTCTCATCGATTACCGTTTGCATGCTGTTGGTAATCTTGTCGGCATACATGATCGCCTTGCCTTCAACATTACGCGCCGCACGCCCGACAATCTGGAACAGGGACGTTTCTGATCGAAGGAAGCCCTCTTTGTCCGCGTCCAGAATTGCCACCAGGCTTAATTCGGGAATATCAATGCCTTCCCTGAGCAGGTTGATACCGACGAGCACATCAAAGTCGCCGCGGCGATACTTATACAGCACCTCAACACGCTCCATGGCGTTGAGCTCGCTGTGCATGTACGCTGCCGATATGCCGATATTCTTCAGGTACTCGCTCAGTTCTTCACTGAGGCGCTTGGTGAGAGTTATGCATAGCACGCGATCTCCCTTACTTACGCGATCCCGAATCTCGTCAATAAGATCGTCGATCTGATTATCCACCGGACGTACCTCAATTTCAGGCTCCATCAGTCCGGTAGGACGCACAATCTGTTCTACTACCACCCCCCCGCTTTTCTCCAGCTCGTAATCACTGGGCGTAGCGCTCACAAAGATGGCCTGGTTTACCACGCTTTCCCACTCTTCGAAGGTAAGCGGACGGTTGTCCATGGCCGATGGCAGCCTGAAACCGTGCTCTACCAGCTCAATTTTCCGGGACCGGTCACCCCCATACATAGCGGATATTTGCGGAACCGTCTGGTGGCTTTCATCAACCACCAGCAGAAAATCATCCGGAAAGTAATCAAACAGGCAATAGGGACGCTCTCCGGGTTTTCGATTGCTGAGGTAACGGGAGTAATTCTCAATACCGGAGCAATATCCGATCTCCTGCATCATCTCGATATCAAAAAGAGTTCGCTGCTCCAGACGCTTGGCTTCCAGGTATTTTTGCTCATCTTTCAACACTTCCACCCGCCAGTTCAGCTCATCACGAATCTGTTCAATCGCATCTTCCAGGCGATCCTGGGTGGTTACATAGTGAGAGGCCGGGTAAATTCTAAATTCATTCACCGTCTCCTTTACTTCACCGGTATCCACATCGAAAATTTCCATCTTTTCAATTTCATCTCCCCAGAATGAAATTCGAAGTCCGTCTTCCGCATAAGCTGGATACAAATCAACCACATCTCCACGCACGCGGAAGGTACCCCTGCCAAAATCATTATCCTTCCGGGTATAGTGTAGGTCAACCAAATCATAGAGCAGGGTATTCCTGGGTATCTCTTTACCCGTTTCCAAATTGATGATCAGCTTTTCATATTCCGAAGGGGAACCGATACCGTAGATACAGCTTACGCTGGAAACGATAATTACATCGCGCCGGCCCGAAAGCAGGGAGCTTGTTGCCCTCAAACGCAGGCGTTGAATCTCATCGTTGATCGATAAATCTTTCTCAATATACTTGTCCTGGGAAGAGAGATACGCTTCGGGCTGGTAGTAATCGTAGTATGAGATAAAGAACTCAACCCGGTTATTCGGAAAGAAATCACTCAGCTCCCGGTAGAGCTGTGCCGCCAGCGTTTTGTTATGGCTCATAACCAGGGTCGGCTTTTCTACCTGGTCGATAACATCGGCTACCGTCCTGGTTTTCCCGGAACCGGTAATACCAAGGAGGGTCTGATATTTGTCGCCGCTTTCAATACCTTCCACCAGCTCTTCAATAGCCTGTGGTTGATCGCCGGCCGGCGGCCAGGGAGATTGTAAATCGAAATGGGACATATAGAAAAATATTAGTGCAAAACCCGCGAGGTTTTCAGAGATTGCAAGTTATTTATATTGGCACTCTCTGTGAAACCTTGCGGGTTTGGTTATGCTGAACATCATAAAACGTAAAATAGCTGTAATCATTCACAAAAAATCACATATTTTTAGGGCAATTGAAAAATTAATTATAAGCTGGCCCAACGCTTCAGGTACTGTGCTTTATATATAGAATTCTGCCAGAAATAACTTTTATATTCTTTCTAAGGGCTCGCGTCCAATTCAATAAAAACATAGAATGTCTCCAAAAGAACAGCAATTAACACCGCAACGAGAGCGAATTGATCAAATCGACAAGCAAATCCTTGACCTGCTCAGTGAAAGAAAGGAAATTGTTCAGGAGGTCATTGAAAAGAAGGTTGAGAATCAGCTTCCGATTTTTGCACCCAAAAGAGAGGACGACAAAACCGCCGCATTCCGCGACATGGCTGCCAAACATGAGCTTGACCCGGATTGGGCCGAAGATTTTTTGCGTATGATCATGGCAGCCTCCCGAGCGAGCCAGTCGGCCAGTAAGTTTCCAAGAGCAACAGAAGAGCCAAAGGACATTCTCATCGTCGGGGCCAAAGGAGGTATGGGTAGCCTCTATTCTAAAATAGTAGAACAGACCGGGCACAGGATCTACAGGATTGACAAGCATAACTGGCATGAGCTTGAAGAGATTGCGCCAAAGCTAGACCTGGCCATTGTCTCCGTACCCATCAATGCCACCGTTGACGTAATTGAGAGGCTGGCTCCAAAACTAAGTAAAGATACTATACTTGCCGACTTTACCAGCAACAAGACCACGCCCATCGAGGCCATGCAAAAAGCACATCCCGGCCCGGTACTGGGCCTTCACCCAATGCACGGCCCTGATGTACAAAACCTATCTAAACAGTTGATGGTCTACTGCCCGGTGCGCGAAGAAGATAAAAGCGAGTGGGTAGTGGAACAGTGCCGGCTTTGGGGGATGCGTGTGATTGAGGCCGATGCGGAGAAACACGATCACGTCATGCACATGGTACAGGGACTCCGCCACTTCGTTGCCCTGCTGCATGGCTCTTTTATGAAGACCTATGACTTAAACCCCAAGGATATTCTAAACTACTCCAGTCCCATTTACCGCGCTGAACTAATGATGACCGGCCGGATCTTCGCACAAAGTGCCGAACTTTACGCCGATATTGTATTTGCCAATGAAGAACGAAGGAACCTGCTTCTTAAGTTTATTGAGCACAACGATAAGCTTGCCGAGATGGTAAAGAAAGACGACAAAGAGGGTTTTATCAAAGAGTTTGAGGGGGTAACCGACTTCTTTGGAAGTTTTGCCAGTCAGGCCCTGGAAGAAAGCGGCTACCTTATCAACCGACTGGCAGATCGGTTTGCCTGAAGTTACAGGATTCCCGTAATAGTGTTTCATT
>DATFJD010000227.1:0-3767 GCA_035269475.1 Halalkalibaculum sp. | reverse complement strand
TTCACAGATCCGTTCAGCGTTACGTTTCCTTCACCGTCAATACTGACCGTGATATCTTCTCCCTGAACGGTCTCGATGGTTTGGCCGTCGGACAGATCTCCTGCTAAAGCTTCAACTGCCGCCGCATGATAGAGCAGTACTTCTTCGACCTGTTGTGCGGTCAGCGACTCAATAGTTGCACTGGCATCTTCAAATGCCTGGTTGGTCGGAGCGAATACCGTAAACGGTCCGTCGCCTTTTAGCGTACTAACCAAACCGGCATCGCTTAAGGCAGTTACCAAAGATGTGAGGTTATAATCTTTTTGTGCAATCTGTACGATATCCAGGAATTCGTTAGGTAACAGAACTCCGTCAATCGCATGGATTACGCCGTTATTTACATCGACATCTGTGGTGATGATTTCAGCCGATCCGTTTACAAAAGCACCGTCATTTCCGGTAGTGATGAATAGATCTTCACCAAGTAAACTTTCGGGTGATTGCTCGGCAGATAAGTCACCGGCAAATACTTCTGAACCAAGCACATGATATTGTAGTATACGAGCAAGCTGTTCGTTTGTAAGGCTGCCAAGCAGTCCATCAGGAAGGCTTGCAAATGCTTCGTCCGTCGGTGCGAAAACAGTCAGGCTCGCATTGGGATCGGAAAGTGTTCCGGCAAGACCGGCATCCGTAACTGCAGATACGAGCGTTGAAAAGAAGTATCGCTTGGAAGCGGCATCCACGATGGTTCCGTAAGCATCGGGCAGCAGTACCTGGTCAACCGCGTGAATGACACCGTTCGTTACTTCTACATCTGCAGTGGCTACGTTTGAGCTTCCGTTTACGGTGACACCGCCGTTAGCTGTAATGAATAACTCTTCCTGGGTTAGTGAAGGAACGGCTTGTTCTGCGGAAAGATCGGTTGAGAGAACTGTTCCGTTCAGTACATGGTACTGCAGAATCTCAGCAAGTTCTTCGTCAGAAAGACTGCCTAATAAGCCGGAGGGCAGATTGTTAAATGCCGCGTCTGTCGGTGCAAAAACGGTAAATGGTCCAAGATACTGAACTGTCGACTTCAGACCGGTTTGCTCTAATGCTCCGACCAATGTGGTAAAATTGCCAAGTTCTTCTGCTCTGTCTACGATGTTAGGCTCACGAAATGCCTGCGGCAGTAACACGTTATCAACAATGTGAATAACGCCGTTGGATGCCTGAACATCCGGAGTGCCTACAACAGCATTTCCGTTAACAGTCACCGTTCCGCCATCTACGGTAACCAGTATCTCTTCTCCCTGTACGGTTTCAACCGTCTGGCTGGCAGAAAGATCACTTGAGGTTATTTCGCCTTCCACAACATGGAAGGTTAATATTTCCGCTAGTTGCTCTGTGGACAGATTTTCCAGGGTCCCGTCAGGCAAATTGTCGAAAGCGGCGTTATTAGGAGCGAATACGGTAAAAGGTCCCGTACCTTGCAGGGTCGATCCTAATTCGGCATCTACAATTGCTGAGACGAGAGTGCTTAGCTGGTCATTGGCTTCTGCCCGTTCAACTATGTTGAGATCGGTTGGCGGTGTTACGGGATCATCATCATCCACGCATCCGGTTAAACCGAAAACAACGAAGGCTGATAGTAGCATGGCTTTGAGGCCAAACTTTTTGAATGTATCGTTTACTGAATCCATAATAGTGTATTGTGTGAAATAGGTTAGAATTTAACTTCACAGTCTAATACACTAGAAATTCAGGGGATGACTAGTCAGTACGGATTTTTTTAATAAATAAATCGAAAGCCGATAGATGGGGTAAAACCCGGCAGGGTTTTGCGCTGAGTAGCATATTGCAGGGCGCCTTGGGAGTCTTGTTCGGGAACGAGCCTCTTTTCCAGAGCATTCTGCCGATCCAGCAGATTGACCAGGTCGAGTCTCAGCTGGATTTTTGATCCGCTAAGATTCTGTGACCAGCTAAAGCCTACATCGAGCTGGTGATAGGGGCTTAAGGTGTCGTCAGAAGGGCTGTTGAAATCGACGCTTCCATATCGTGAGCGATTATCATTGATGGGGAGATAATCATAGTATGCCTGATTGAAAGCCCAGCTTCTTCCCCAGATACTCTGCCACCTGAGGGTTGCCATGAGAGAGGAAAATATATTCCAGTTGATGGCGGCAGTCAGCTTATGAGGTTCACTCCAGGGGGTGGTGACATACTGACCGTTAAATCGTTTGGGACTTCTCTGCCTGGCAATACTGTATTCATAAGATAGGCTTAACTCCATCATCAATTCTTCAAAGAGTTTTTCAGCACTGATACCGGTACCGTAGCTATAACTTCTGCCTTGTTCAATAAAAGTATTCTGACTGTCAAATTTGGCATTCGGATCCGCAGGTTCTTCCAGAAGGGCATGATAGTCGAGTGCTAAAATGGAAGGGTTCCATTTGTAATATCCTTCCCATTTTAGAGAAAGGGTTTCCTCAGGTTCTACCAGGATCTGGGAACTGGCGTGATATGATTTCGGTACGTCCGTGGTAAAGTCCACCGGAACCCAAAAACGTATGGAGGGCACAATGGAACTGGGACCCACGTTGGTCACATCAAACTGATTGACATACTGCCGGTATAAGCCACCCGAAAGCTTGATTGATACAAATCCTAAAGCTGTTTCCTGCAAGTCAGTCTGGGCGGAAAGCCGGGGCTCCATGTAAAACTTCTGACGGTTGGGAACATAGGTAAATCGTGTGCCCCCGGTAATTTTGGTATTCAGGTTAAGTGCGTAATCATCCTCCAAGAATCCTGACAGCATGAAGGTTGAGCTGCGGGAAGAAGAGAAATGGTAAAATAGATCAGACAACCTGAAAGAGTAATCAACAACTTTCGGTTCTATTCCGAAATTAAGCTTGTGATTTCGGTTCAGGCTGTATTCAAAACTCGCATTAAAAGAGGTTTCCCTGATTAAATTTTGATCACCCGTGTGGGGCTGGCTGTCAATATACCGGTCAAGGCTGTTTATCAGCCGGTCATTATCCCCGGGAACTGAAGCAATATCCTCGGTGCTAGCCATGCCGAAGTGATGGTTGGAGTAGTGGTTGGAATAGGAAAGGCTAAACTGGGCCTGCCACCGGGAATTAATCAGCCAGTTATGTTCCAATTGCAAAATATCGTTCAGCCAGTCGTAGGTATCGCGGGTATACATGGACTCAGGGACCCCACCCTGAGGGTCACTCCTGTCGTAAAGCAAACGGGTTTGCAGGTAATTTTTCCCGCGGTAATAGCTGAAATAAGTTGTATGAAAATCATTGAAAGCTATTTCATTGCTCCAGTGAAGGTCATAAAAATTCACATCTGATTGATGGCTTACTCTATTAAATAATACTCCATCCATGCCATTGTTTATCAGGTTTCCGGCGATCACGGGATCCAGCCGGTCCCAGTCTTCAAGGGTATTGGAAAGAGCAGGCTTTTGGTACCATCTCCAGATATTGCTTCTTCCCGCTATCATGGTTTTGTACTCAATGTCATTCCCAATCGAAGCAGTCAGATTTATCCTGCCATTTACACTAAGCGGATCAGCCTGCAGCATGACATTATTTTCCTCGTCAGCCGGCAGGTCCTGGTCTATGGAAATAATGCCTGAGAGCTGGCTGCCGACAGATGACCCATAGCCGGCCTTATGTACCGTAATTTTCTGCAGGGCATAGGGACTAAAGGCACCGGTCAAGCGTCCGAAACTGACGGGATTATAAATAGGCACACCGTCCAGCAACACTTGGTGTTCTCCTTCCGCGCCACCCTGA
>DATFJD010000226.1:0-5048 GCA_035269475.1 Halalkalibaculum sp. | reverse complement strand
CTGTTGGTAAAGGGCAAGCTTGTTATTACATTCAGTCAAAAATCAGTTATATATGAGTAAAACAGCGATAGTTACCGGTGCAAGTCGCGGAATCGGCTTTCAAACATCTATTGCCCTTGCAAAGAAGGGCCATAGCGTACTGGCTACAGCAAGATCAAAAGATGACCTGGCAGAACTTGCCGGGCATTATCCGAATCTGATCCGGGCTTTTCCGGCCGACCTGACTATAGAAGAAGATATTGAACACCTTACAGAAGAGGTATCAAATACTTATGGTTCTGTTGACGTTCTTGTAAATAACGCGGGGGCACTTATTAACAAGCCCTTTGAAAATCTGACCAAAGAAGACTGGCAGAAAATGATAAATGTGAACCTGCTTACAGCGGTGGACCTCACCAGAAGCCTTCTCTCCCTATTTAGCGACCGTGCACATATCGTAAATATCAGCAGTATGGGCGGCTTTCAGGGCAGTGACAAGTTCCCCGGGCTCTCGGCATACAGCGCTGCCAAAGGTGCCTTAAGCATACTGAGTGAATGTTTAAGCGTTGAATTAGCTGACCGCAATATCAGTTCCAACACCCTATGCCTAGGGGCAGTACAAACGGAAATGCTTGGAGAAGCTTTTCCCGGTTTCAAGGCCCCGGTTTCAGCGGAAGAAATGGGTACCTATATTGCTGATTTCGCTCTTGCAGGCTCAAAGTTTTATAACGGACAGGTACTACCCGTGGCCCTTGGCAATCCGGAGTAAAACAATGGAAATCGTTGCACCTATTGCCTACATTAATCAGCGAATTATCAATTAAATATTCAGTGTCTTGACAAAATTCTTGAAAATATGTGCAGCCGTTTGCTGCCTGCTTTTTTTGGGTATTCCCAACAATGCCTCTTCTCAGACCATAAAATTACTTGCCGGCAATACCCTGAACGGAGCGGTAACAGGTGTCAGCCTTGGCGGAGCTGTAATGGGTTTGCAGAATTCTGACGACTTTGCCCCGGTCAGGGTCGGTGTAGGTGCAGGTACTTTATTCGGGATCGGCGTGGGTTTTTATGATGTATCACAGGTGGCGAAAGGAGAGCAGTTTTATATAAGCGGAACCTTCAATGACGGTACCAACACGTCTATCATTGTTCTTCTGGATACTTTCTATGGTGCCGCTGCAGGAGCCATTGTTGCCAGTTCCATTACTCTGATTGCAAATAAACCCATCGTTGATGCCCTGCAGTACGGTTCATCAGCCGGAGCATGGGTGGGCTTCGGGTTTGGACTGATTGATGCTTTTGCCTTATCTAAAGGCCCCGGTGATTATTCCGCGGGAACTGCCGGCGCTTCAGTAAACAGTGCTGACGGATTGGTTAACTATTCAAGCAAGGAAAACAAGCTAGGTATAGGATTAGTGAATCCATCAATCACTTCTTTTACAACTCTGAAGAGTAACAAAATTACGAGGAGAACAGCGTTCAACCTTGAATTGGTCAACCTGAGCCTTAACTTTTAATCCAGTTCAGCTTCCTCGTCAAAATCTTCCGGCTTTTCAAGGCTGGCTCCCTCTACTTTCTCGGTCTGGGTCAAGTGTCTGATCAGTTCCCTGACCGTATTTACATGACCGGATAAGGATGGATGCAGTCCGTCACTGAGATAATTCCAGGCCTCCACCTCATCATCCTGGCTCATCCGTGTACCCATGGGATCAACAATATAGCCCTGCTTTCCTGTAAGAATCTCCCGGATGTTTTGCAGGTCTTCCTCAAAAATATCAAAGTCAAAAAGGCGGATCTTCTGCAGCATTTCCGTGATAACCGGAGGAGGTGTAATCCATACGATTGGGTTATCGGTTTCCTGCTTCACCACTTCTTCAATAGTCTTGGTATTTTCCCAGTAATCTGCAAGTGAGACCAATGGCCGCGTCGGCTCTACATGAAGTTTTTGAGCATCAAAAGTACCCAAAGCCACAATAACCCAGTCCGGCTCATGTGCAACAACATCCCGATTCAGTCTTTTTAATGCATCTGTACTGGTATCATAAGAAACCCCGGAGTTTACAAACGTAAAATCGGCTTCCGGTACTGTAATATCCAGCACGTGCTTGAAGATGTTGAACCATCCCTGCAGGTCGTCAGTAATTGAATCACCAAGAGCTACGATGGTATCATCACTTTCAAAGGGTAGGTCATCCAGCCAACCACTTACCTCATCTTCCTTTAGCAGTTCGAGCGCGGCTTCTTTGGCATTCGTTTTAAAACGATCTCGCAGTTTCAAAAACTCGTCTTTGTCCAAGCCCATTAAATGAGCCATCGCCTCCTTATTCTCGATACCCGGAAGCAACGGAAACCGTTTCTCAAGATTCAGAAACTGCAGTAAATACTTTTCCAATACTTCTTTTTCGTCTTTGCTTGCTTTATAATCGGTCATAAAATGAAGTTTATCTGCTCGCTTGTTGAGTAACTAGAATTAGTTGCTGTTATGATTCTGTATCAATCGTTCTACAAGTTTCGGGGTCCCTACTGCGGCCCGCTCTTCAAGGTGTTCCCAATCGGTGTCATCGTACAATTCAGGTTTATTGGGATCAATTATAAACTTTGGGATAGAAGGCCGGGCATAGTCGGTAAGGCTGGCAGCAGGATAAACCACCAAAGAAGTACCGATTACAATTAGAATTTCGGCTTCAGGCACTATTTGTGCCGCCTTTTCCATATTCGGTACCATCTCGCCAAACCAGACAACATGCGGCCGTAATTGGGCTCCGTCGTCTGCCGTATCTCCAATGTCAATAGAATCGCCCCCGATTTCATAAATAAGAGAGGCATCTTCCGAACTTCTGACTTTGGATAATTGCCCGTGCAGGTGCAACACATCAGAAGATCCGGCGCGTTCGTGCAGGCTGTCTACATTCTGGGTGATGATGGTGACGTCGAATTTATCTTCTAACTTTGTCAGGGCCTTGTGGCCTTCATTAGGCTTTGCCTTATGAGCCTGTTCCCTTCTGGCGTTATAGAATTCAAGGACTCTTTCCGGGTTATTTCTCCACCCTTCCGGTGTAGCTACCTTGCGTATATCATGGCCTTCCCATAAGCCATTCGAATCACGAAAAGTTTTTAGCCCGCTATCGGCACTCATGCCTGCACCTGTAAGGACTACAACCTTTTTCATGAATCTATGGGAATTGATAAAATCCGGGAAAAATTATGTCTATGCCTTCACATAAGAGGGACTGAAAGCCTCGTGCCAGTCACTGCTTTCTTCATAGTTCTCTACTACAACAGCATCACTGGCGTAACTGAAAGAAGACATCATTCTCTTTACATCCCCTTTAAGTGTTTCAATGGTATTAGAAATCAGTTCACGATTAAAACCTTTTTCACCCAGGCGGATGGTAAATTCAAGAGAAATCAGCCTGCTCAAAACACGTCCCAGTTCTACCAGCTTATCCTGGGTCATTTTTAAATCGATTTCCTGGTTAAGCGTTTCTTTCAGATGGTCTGAGGCGTGCTTGGTGTATTTATAGTCACTGAGAAAATCATAAAGATTGTTCAGCTTCAGTTTCTTCATCAGTTTGATCACCGATTCGGAAATTTGCTGGTATAAAATATCATTTGAGCCCTCAAAAATTTGAAACGGCCTGCTGTCTATAATTGATCTACCGGCGATGTGATCGAGACGGTAGCCTTTGGCACCCGTTAGCTGAAGCAACGATTGTGAGGCATTCTGCATCAGGTCTGTAGTCATTGTTTTAATTGTGTTAGCTGCAACATCAAATGAGGAAGTGTCTTTACTGAGCGGTACATTCTCGCTGGTAAAGCTGCACATAGCCGAGCAAATGGTAAAAGATGACTGAAGCCGGCCGATTCGTTTCCTCACCTGTTCATAGTTGAAAAGACTTTGTCCGCCTACAAAACGTTCTTTGCAATGCTTGTGGGCTTCATCCAGCATTCTCTTAAGAAAGCCCATACCCATACCGGGGAATTGAAGGCGGCTTCTGTGCAAGATATCCAGCATCATTTTAATGCCTATAGACTTCGGTTGAAGCTTGTATTCTTCCGGTACCTTGATGTCTATGTTATTGCGGCCGTATGGCAGCATGTACAGGCCCAGGTTCTTGTAATACTCTTCGACTTCAATACCGCCGTTCCTGCTATCGTGTACAAAAAAACCAATATCTCTGCTTAAAGTCCCGTCCTTTGTTTCTTTTCTTGCTGTAATCAGCCAGTAATCAGCCATACCCGTAAGTCCGGCCCAGTGTTTGGTGCCTTCCACATGATATTCGCCTTCGTCGTTAGTAAAGGATGTTTCCATGCGCAGGGCATCCGAACCGAAATCCGGTTCGGTAATCATGAGTCCGCCCATGGCATTGTCTTCGAGAAAACGCTTAAAAATATCCTCCTTTACTTTGTCCCCTCCATAATTGGCAACCGGCTGCAGAAAGAGGGCACCGTTAATACCCATCATTAAAGAGAGTGGAAGTGATTCATAGGATGAAGCTTCCAGCATGGCTAGCGCTTCATGCGTTTTTGCTCCTCTGCCCCCGTATTCTTCGGGAATAAAAACAGAGAGAGGTTTGCAGCTCATAATCTCTTCTAAGAGATGTCCGGATATACCTCTGTCGAGGCTTAGTTCATCTATATCATCTTCAACGTTAAAGAGATCATTGAGTTTATTCTTGTACCGTTCAATAAATTGGGCAAAATCCATATTCCGTAATTGTTTATCTATTAGAGTACCATATAAAGATGGAAATGTCTGTTAGATGGCTTTAGAGTACCCTTTGGGCACTATTTTCCATGTTCGCTTCAATTACGGAATATAAGGAAATATAGTTCCAGCAGAAAGGCAGTTATCAATATTTAACGCGTATTAAGGATAATATAGAATGGCATTTGTACATAACAGGCGAAATATGCATCACCTACCGGTTACGGCCAACAAAAAAGCCCGCTTCGGCATGTCCGAGCGGGCGTAAGGGGTAAAAAAAGTGAGGAAGCGAGGACCTACTCTCCCGCGCTGGGCAGTACCATCGGCGCTGCCGGGTGTCACGGCCGTGTTCGGGATGGGA
>DATFJD010000225.1:0-3501 GCA_035269475.1 Halalkalibaculum sp. | reverse complement strand
TCTGCCAAGCCTCAACTGAAAATCGGTAAGTAAATTGGTATCGGAAATCGGGGGTCTTAAAACCGAAAGGCATACACCTGTACTTCAACGGGTATCTACTAATACTGAACTCCCCGAAAGAGTGCAGCCCCAAGACCGATTGCCAGCACCCCGCATCCCAAATCCTGTATCCTGCATCTTGCATCCTGTTACCGTCATCCTGTATCCTGCACCCTGCATCCTGTAAGAAAAAAACCCCGGCCGGAGTCAAGAGCCGGGGCTTGAACGGGATGTAAGTTTGTACTCAAACTTACTGAGGTTCTCCGACGATTAGACTAATCATCACCGGAAGTTCTTACGAAATAAAATAAATTTTTCTAATAACGATGGAATCGGGCCTCTGAATGCACCATTTACTCTACTATGACCCATCCATACATTTTTGCGCCCTCATGGGGTATGCAAAAATATTGATAGGTGCCCGGTACCTTGAAGGTATGCCTGAAGTTTTCTTTTGGGTCCATCATACCGGAATCAAAAGCTTCAGCGCTTTTCGGCAATTTCGCACTTCCCTGGATGCTAGATACGGATGGATCGCCGGTTACCGAGTGGGCAAGCAGGGAAGTGTTTTTCCAAAGCACCGTCTCTCCCGTATTAATCCGTACGGTATCGGGCGTGAATTTCATGGTGTTGGTCATCTCAACTGTAGCGGCAGGTTTCCCTTCATCTTCCGGAATTTCTTCCGTACCTGCAGTACCCAGCAGTATTAAGGATAGAACCAGCAAGCTGAAAAACGAAAACTTATGCGTGTTATTTAACATCATCAGGTGTTGGTGTATTAAGTTTAAGAATTACGCTGTAAAGAAGGGTCGTAAATTGAGATAACTGCAGGCTTGTAAATCAGGTTTAGGGGCCTTAAAAATAAATCTGTCCCGCAAAATACGTATGCGGGACAGATACTTTCTAATTACTTCTTACTTCCTCCCGGCATTGATTTCCAGGTTCTCAAACATTACATGCCAGAAGGGAAGCTCCATGCCGTTGGGCAATGAAAACCCTGTTTTAACATTATTATGCACAAATTCCTGCTCTTTAGGTTCCGGCTTCATCGGTGGCACCATCAGGTGAAAATGTTTTCGGCCCGGGGTAACCTCATCATCAAATGCCAGTTCGTATCCTTCCGTACGAACATATTCTGTGAGCATGCCGTGAACCAATCTTGGCTTGTCAAGTACTTCACCGTTCTTTCTTACTTCACCCATGCCCCAGAAAGCGAAATAGACATATTCCGTAGGCATAAGCGCCGTACCGATACGGCTGGATCCGTGCATAACGGTATTGGTAACTACCCCGCCAAAGGTAGGATATTCCACCCCGTGGGCAGCAAGCATGCCACAGCATCGAACTTCATAGGTGTTGCCTTTCTCATCTTCCCAACTTGCTTTAAATGTAATTTCATCGTTGGTCTTGGCAGCATCGGTGGCGGTAGCATCTACGGCTTGAATATTCAACTTGCCGTTAGCCATTACCTTGTACTTATTTCCGAAAGGCGAGGGTTTCTTCATTTCTGTGTACTCTCCCTCGCTTACTCCACGGGCTCCGGGCGGAAGTCCGTTTATGCCGGGTGTGCCGGCCAGTGCCCGCGGCGCCTTTGGGGTTCCAAATACATATGGGTCCAGCTCTCTTTTTGACGGGAGAATTGTAAATACGCCGCCGCTGTTTTGTCGGATGTTAACTTCTAATGGCCCGCCCAATAGTTCCTGAGGCTGAGCATTCATATGGGCTTTCAGATATCCCCGGTAAGGCGGCATCTCCTGCAACATTTCAAGCTTTTCGGCCTTATCGGGATCGTCCTGGGCCACAGCCGTTTGAGGCCAGACCGCCAGTCCCATGATCATCAGCAACGTTGCAAGGCCAAAAACAAACCGGTTGAGCGCATTCTGGTTGATATTATTCATAATAATTTCCTCCGTTGTGTCTTATGATTGTAGTTTATTCAATTAAAATGTTACTACCTCGTAACCGTCCACAATGAAGTTGCGCAAGCTTGGATGCTGATCGTATTCGTCTAGCAAATCTACATCCGAATCTTTGACATCCTTAATAACTCCAAAAGCTTTTGAGCAGTACTTGCAGGCTCCATGGATACTGCCTTTAACCGCATTGTACAGAGGATGAGCGTTGTGCCCTTCATCTTCCAGCTCGGGAATCCATTCGGTGCCCGCGCCGTCAAAAACTATTTTTACTTCATCCTCATGATCCTGTAGCTCCTTTGCCAGTTCCATTGCGTTAACCACTCTGCCAAGCGATTCATGACTCTCAGTGCCGGCCAGTACTACGATCGCAACTTTTTCCATAATGTATATTTGAATTTATATTGCAGTGATCTTCATTTAAGATCGTTTGACTACGAAGGGCGAGGCTATCTTACCAATTTCACTATCCCGCGATCGCTGCGGCAATAAAAAGAAGAGGAGCGATCAGACCTAAAGCCAAAGTATGGATGTGATTGCTGTAAGTGCCAGGCCGACGGTCATTCCTCCCAGCAGTTCAGGAATAGAGTGAACATTCAGCCTGTATCTTGACCAGCTGACAAGCGGAAGGAATACGCAAAGTAACAGCAGGCCGGCCGCAGTCGGGTAAAAGGTTTCCGGGCTAACCCGGCCAAATATAATGAGACAAGCTCCGGCTGTTGATACGGCCGCATTATGTACACTAACCTTCCACCTGAAGTTCAAGAGAAGTGCCGCAATAAGATTTATCAAAAATATAACCGCCGTCAGCCTCAAGAAATACTCCTGAAAGTATAAAAACACCAGCAGCACCCCGGCAAAGGCGCTTACAACCGAGAAACCGTATAATGCCTTTCGCGAAGATTTTAATGTGAAATCCAGGGAGTCACTTCCCATCCTCCTTGAAAGAAGTATGGCAGAAATTAAGGGCAGTATAGAATAAAATAGTAAGGTAATGCCAAAGAGCATCAGAATCCGGTTAGCGGGAACCGTGATGGAATATGCAAGAATGCCTAAAGACAGGGGAGGCATAATCAGAGGATTAAGCAAATCGGATACGAGCCTGGCCGTACTTTCAGTTTCAATGCTTCTTTTTACCAGGTTGTACATTTTTGAAGTCATAAATCCTTGTCCCGCTTACCGTGGCCAACAGTCATAGCCTATAGTTTAAAATTCTGGAAACCGATATTTAAAGATGGAACAAAGCCGTATTTTCTTACGCCATTCTCAACTTCGGTTGTCTAAGGTTACGGTTTCGGTATTTTTCAATACCGATTAGGTAAGATTCCCTCTCTTCACATACTCTAATAGCTCATTCCGGATACTTGGCCTGCTCTATATGCCTGATAACCGACACCGGGATAAGAGTATGAGAAAATTTGAAAATAAATTACCAATCCTAAAACAGAACAGACCTATATGTTGAATCCAAGCAAAATACCGGCATTTCTAATTGCACTCTTACTGTTTACAGCATCGTGCGCCTCTGAAAATTCAGAATCAGCCGCTG